>NZ_CAUVXG010000034.1:0-693 GCF_963555885.1 Protofrankia sp. Cr2 | reverse complement strand
ATCGCCATCGCCATCGCCGGTGACGGTGTTCGGGGGACCGCTTCATATCGGGCAACTGGCCTATTCAACTGCGTTCACCGGTGGTCCTTCCACTTGTTCTCCGGGATCGCTCGACCAAGAAGCTGTAATCAAATAGTCTCTTTCATCGTTGGAAGGATCTTGTAGTTCCACTCGCCGTGGAATGTCCCGCGTTCTATCGGGATTGATTCGCGTTGGATCTTGGTCACCTGGATCTTCGTGGAGTAGTCGGCGGGATCGAGTTCGCAGCGCACGACGAGGCCGGTGGTGGTGGTCGTGTTCGCGATGAGGCTGACGACAGTGGCGTAGGTCGTCAGCGGTCGACCGCGCCAGTTGATGCTGATTTGGGAGAACAACCGGTGCTCGATCTTGTTCCATTTGCTGGTGCCGGGCGGGAGATGGCAGACGAAAATCTCCAGGCCGGTCCTGGCTGCAAACGCCGCCAACTCTAGTTTCCACAGCCACGGCCGGTTTCCGTTCGACCCGCCGCAGTCCGCGGTAATCATCAGCCGGCGGGCGTTCGGATATTTCTCCCGACCCATCTCCTCCCACCACCTGCCGATCGAGGCGACAGCGAACTGCGACGTGTCGTGGTCGGTCCCGACCGACACCCAGGCAGAGTTGTCGGCAAGGTCGTAGACGCCGTAAGGAATCGCCTTCCCGTCGGCCAGGTGC
>NZ_CAUVXG010000033.1:0-52576 GCF_963555885.1 Protofrankia sp. Cr2 | reverse complement strand
CCCGGCGTACATGGACGAAGAACCCGGTGAATACGACAAGGCGAGGTACTTCTGCGCCCGGGTGGGGGCGACGTAGAACAGCCGGGCCTCGTCGGTTTCGGTGCCCCGGTAACGGTCCGCGTCCGGCACCGCCTGCTCGGTCAACTCCCCAACCCGTGCCTCGAGCACCTCGACCCGCGCCTCGGCCGCCTCTTTCCCACCTCCGGCATTGGGCCGTTCTGTGACATATGGTGCCGAGGTGAGCGTGAGCATGCTGTGGGCGGTCTCTGCCATTGACGCACGTGCACTGCAGCGGTGGGGCCCGATCTGGACAAATCTGCTCGACGGATACGAGTCCCGGGAGGATCTGCAGGATCGCTGGCAGCTCTGGCTCAATCACGGCCAGCCGGACGAGTCGTTCGCCGAAATGTTCTCCGTCGTCGCCGGCGGTGGCTGGAAAGAGCTTTGGGACTTCTCCAACGAGTGCGCATCGGAATTGCTCACCGATGTCCAGGTCACCCGTCGAGTACCTGCGCCTGAGGCGTTGTTCCACGCGATCGGACCGGCGCGAGCCCGGTTGTTGCCCGGATTCCTTGGCAACTTCGTCCTGACCTCTGGCCAACTCGCGGCGGCGCTACCAGGCATCCTGGCGGCGTTTGCCTTTTCGCCGCACGAGCGCGGCCAGGTTCGCGGCCGGGTGGACGAGGCGCTCGCCGACTCCGCGCCGTGCGACGCCGATGATGTCCTCGACGCACTTCCCCGGCGCGCCCGATGAGCGGCAGACCATGCTATGGGGTTGGTCAGCATCTGCCAGGCGATCACGTGAGCGGACCTCGGTGTCACGCACCCGGTGGGTCTGTTGGTGCTGTCGCTGTGTGAGGAGTCGGGGCGCGCCGAGCCTCCCGGACTCCGAAATTGGGATTCCGCGTTCCTCGCCGCGGTCGAACGGTCCGCCGACTCTTACCGGATCAACGTCCGCGTATCAAGGGCTCTCGCAGTGGAATGGCCCGAGAAGCCCGCGGCCATGGCCTCCAGCGCCCAGCTCGCCATCTACAGTGGAAACCCTGTGGTCGACGGCGAAGACACCGGCGCGTGACGCGATTGCCGCGCCTGGACCGGCTGGCTTACCGTTAGGACGTAACTACGGCAGGCGCCGCCCCAACCAGCGCAGTGGCCGGCCGATGACGCGGTTCTGATGCCAGTGCCGCTGGATGACCAGCCGCCGGCCCCCGCGTAGCCCGTCGCGGAGCCGCGAGGCAGGTGAAGGGTGTCGCCTGTCCTCACGACCCCGGGCTTGCTGATGCAGGAAGTGCGCGCAGGCCAGGCAGACCCCGACCTCGGGATGGCGACCGAGCCGGACCAGGTCAGGCTCCTGATACGTTCCAGCGCAGCACCAGCACTCCAGCGGCTCGCCGGCCTCGGACGCTGTGACCGCCCCTGGTGTCGTCATGTGAGCCTGCCTCTCGTCCTACGTCACAGACGGGGCCGTCCCAACCCCGGATTACGTTCGATCATGGTTCAGTGCCCCGAAATCACCATCCGCCCGGTCTCCACGAGGCTCCCGACCAGGGGTGCTGCCGAATAAGCACCCGGCAAGCAACATCATCAACTGAATCGAACGCGCGTTCCGCAGGTCTGGTGGGTCCGGACGCCGCGGCCCGTCTGGTGACCGCGATCGTGGGCGTAGTCGAGCTGAAATCCGGATGGAGCAGGCCGGTCGTCGCTCATCCGCCGGTGATCTCCTGACGCCAGGTGCGGAAGAAGTGGCGTAGCCGGTCGGCGGCCGGACGGGGCAGTCCCAGGTCGTCGTCGGTGAACCGGCCGATGGTTCCGATCATGTCGGCGAACACCTGCAGGTCGAAGCCGCCGTCCTGGGTTTGGGCGAGGTGGACAAGTTCCTCCTTGGTGAAGACGTTCGCCAGGTCGTGCACATCGGTGAAATCACGTGCCTCGGCTCGGCCGAACAGGGCGAGCGTCTTGCGGGCCGCCAGGTCATGGGCGGTGAGTGTCGGGCCGAGTTCGGTGAGGGTGGGTGGTTCGTCCGGTGGACTGTCGACGCCGAGATCCACGATCAGCGCCTCGTTGTCTGCTTCGACGACAAGTCTGGCGAAGCTGTCCGTGATCTGGACCCGCCTGGTGGCCCAGCCTTTCGCGGCCGCCGCGCTTTCGAACGCCGCTGCCGTGTCGGGGATCGATGCCGTGGGCGGGAAGGCGGTGAACAGGTCGACGTCGCGGGTCTCGCGGTCGACGAGATCACGTGCGATGAGCGCGGCGCCGCCCGCGACCGCGAAGCCCACGCTTTCGGGCAGCCCGAAGAACATCCGCGCAACCGCCCGCTGCAACGATGTGATCACCTGAAGGCGATCCGTTCCCAGGCGCGCCGGACCGGGGCGGGAAGGACAAGCTCCGGCCAGGCGTCGACGAGCAGTGCCCCGTCGATGTAGGCGAGGATGTCTTCCGCCGTCCCCTCGCGCAGGACGATCTCGTACAGTCGGTGGCGCTGCCGACGGTCCGTGAGGTCGTAGGTCCGATCGGGGTCAGACCAGTTCAGATGGACGGGCAGGCGTACCCGTGCCAACGCCTGCCGGATCGGGAGCCGGGGCAGCCGATCCGGCACGGTGAACGGTCGTCCTCGGCTGTCCACCACGACCTCGAACGAGGGCACCGGCACGGCGTCGAGTCGGAAGCCTGCCGCCGCCAGTAGGCGTGTCGCGGTTTCCAACGTCGGTGACTTCACCCCGTGCTCATAGGCCGCCAACGTCGGCCGTGACGTGTGCGCCCGCCGCGCGAGCTCGGCCCCGGACAGGCCCGCCTCCAGCCGCGCCGACTCGATCAGCCGTCCCGCCAGCGAATCCGTCACTCCACCTCCATGCGTATCCGATGAGATACGGTACTCGTTTTTCGATCCGTTTGACGCTCCGTCACCCGACACCCCCGCGCTGACAGGCTCGGTCGGGGCACCGGGTTGCCGGGGGTCATGAGGCCGTGTTCGTAGGCGAAGACGACGAGCTGCGTGCGGTCGCATGGGTCGCGTGCGCGCACCTTCATCATCGCCCGGTTGACATGGGTCTTCGCGGTGGCGGGGCGGATGAACAGCCGCTCGGCGAGCAGTTCCTCGACGTCTCGGTACGACAGCGCGTAGCGCAGGTACCAGCGGACCGCGAGCACGATCACCTCCGGTGGGAACCGGAACCCCGCGAAGTCCGACACCAGCGGCGGCGGCGGCCTTCGCCTTCGCCTTCGCCTTCGCCGCGACGCCCACGCGGACCGACCACGCGTCCTCCCGGCCGCGCGCCCGTTCCTCCCGCATACAGGTCACCAGAAACACCTGGTAGTCCATCGACAGGCCGAACTCGACACCGACGATCGTGATGGGGACGATATAGGAGATCGGCGCGCCCTCGCCGACTCCGAGCAGCTCGGTGCCCCAGCATCACATGATCAGCGTCTTTGCGCGCATGTCACTGCAAGATCGGCGCGAGTTTGTCACTATGTACGCGCAGTGGGCCGAAAAGCGTACACAACAACAAACTCGCGCCGATCATGGTGCGGACGTCGCCGTGCTGCGCCGTACCCAGCCCAAGCCCCGGTGGGACTGGGCAGACCGGGCGGCCGACTTCCCGTTCCTGGTCCGCGACCGCGCGGGCAAGTTCACCGCCTCCTTCGACGCGGTCCTCGCCGACGCCGGTATCACCACGCCGTCGACCAATGCACTGATGGACAACCGCCCCGGGATCGACATGTTGTGCGCCCCCAACTGCGCGGCCGTACTCGACCGTTCCTGAACGGTGTGCGTTGGAGGTCAGTCCTACAAGGGCTGCCTCAGCAATGCTCCGCCAGCGACGTTGCAGCAGGCCGGGATCCCAGATGCGAGGCTGCGTCATCGACACCTGATCAGCACTGGTGGCGGGAGCGGCTGACGTGGGGCGCGACCCGCCTCTGGAAGCGCCGGGATCAGTCCCGCGTCGTAGCCCGCCGTCCGGCGGTTTGCCCTACCGGGCGAGAATCGACGACATGATGGTTGATGTCGACGATGCGGCGGCTACCGAGGAGCACCTCGCACGGGTAATTGGAGAGCTCTGTGACAGGCCTTCGGACCTGGCCGAGGCCACGAAGCTGTCGGCCGAGTCCGGTCTCTACGCCTGGTGGGCGCCCTGCGCCGTCTTCCCGGATCTCCCAGGCCACCCGAATCCGGCCGAACCGGGAGTCCGGCTGCTCTACCTGGGGAAAGCGACCCGTCTGCGCACCAGGATCGTGTCGAACCACCTGGCACGCTCCGGGAGCTCGACCTTGCGCCGGACACTCGCCGGCCTCCTGCTGACCCAGGAGAGTTACCGGACGCGGTGGACCGACAGAGTCGTTCTCGTACCCGACGATGAGAACCGCCTCACCGCGTGGATGCACAAGCATCTGTACCTGACCACGGTCCATCACCCCGCGCCCCGCACAATCGAAAGGCAGCTCATCGAACGCCTGAAACCACCGCTGAACATCGAGGGTGCGACGAACGGAACGGCCCGCATGACGGTCCAGAGTACCCGGCGGGCGTACTACGACAGCGCTGGCCCGCGGCCCGAAACACCGGACCTCCGCCGCCCTGCCTGAATACGGTGTGAACGGTGCGCTGGACTCTCACCTCGGGGTCAGTGGACGGGCACTCTTCTCGTATGCGCAGGGCTGAGCGGACACGGGATCGTCGACGACGATTCGCCGAGGCGTCACAGAACTTGTCAACGGCCAGTTCCGTGATGGCTCTGTCGCAGATTTGGTGGTGACGGTGCGTCGCCGAAGAGAGTGCGGTGACGGTCGCAAGTGAATCCTGCTCAATCCGGGCGGCTGTTTGCGATCCTGTACGCGTCGGACCCTCCGACCGCCATCGGGTACGTCACCGAAATGTCTGTATTGACCGGGCTTTGACCGCTCTCGGCAAGTCACAACGAATGCTGACTGTCAGTCACCGCCAGATCCGAGACAGAGCCTATAACGGCTCTGCCAAGATTCCGGTGGTAACAGGCAGTCGCCGTGCAGGTATTGTTAGCGCTGTGTGACGCTGGATTCCTGAAGGTCATTTTTCCTCAGCTCGCTACGGTGCTCATCGATCGGGTCGTCGATGAGGGACCGGTGGTACGGGTCGTTGCCCGGACCCGGGCCGGGCCGCTTGGGGCGGGATGCGGCGGCGTGGTGGCGGGCGATCAGACTGCGGTGCCACCGCAGAACGGTCTCCGGGCGTACCAGTAGCCGCAGGCCGTGCAGTGTTGGCCGTGGCAGCGTGTGCAGGAGCGCGGCGAGCAGGGCGCGGTCCGCTGGTTGGAATTGGATCCGTTGACCGTCGAGTTGGCGGTGGAGCACGGCGATCTGGTGTCGCAGCGTGAGGATCTCGATGTCCTTGTCACGGTCACCGCGGGGAGCAGACGCAGCAGCGCGAACGTGTTCGTGACACCGAGGTAGGTCAACCGAAGCAGCACGAAACGGCATCCTCGCGCAGCCACCGACCCCGACGGACGAGGGTCAGGGGCTGGTCCGTCCCACGATCGGCAGCCACGGCTGCTACCGCCCCGAGCTGGGCGGATGACATTTTCGGCAAGCACAACTCCACCCACGAACTCGGCGTCGCCCCGGACGACTACGACGCCCACCTGAACGTGGACTTCGGCGTGCTGGGCGAGGACGAGGTGGTGGCGGCGTGACCGGGAAGAAGCTGGGCCGGCCGTACGCCGCTGGCCGCTACTCTCCGCGACCCGCAGAGACGCGGCCTGCACCTGACGGTCAGGTTGCCGGGTGTTGGGGGCTGGGCTCCTCGGACAGCGATCGTGTGCGGAAGGCGCCGAAAGGGCAGCGCTTCCCGCCCAGGGCTCTGTCATTGCGGACCTGATGTCTCAGGAGTCCGTCTGCCGAATGAGTTCACGTACGGCTGCGCGGTCGATGCCAAGCTGTTCCATGAGATCTGCCGCGGGATCCGGCCTCTCACAGTCAAGGAGCGCGAGCAGCAGGTGCTCTGGTGCGATGCGCCGACTGCCGGTCTTCCTCACCTCGGCCAGAGCGCGTGGAAGGACCGAGCGGGCACCGGAGGTGAAGGGCGTGCGCTTGCGCGAGGCAGGAATCGGTGGCCGCTCGATTCCCTGGACGTCGATGCCGATCGCGGCCAGTGCAGACCGGTCGAGGGCGTAGAGAGCGGTACGCGCGGTCTCCAGGTCGGTTCCGAAGGCTCGGACGGCGACCGAGCCGTGCTCGTGGAGCACTCCCAGAAGGAGGTGCTCGGTCCCGATGCGGCGGTCGCCGCGCAGCCGGGCTTCTTCCCCCGCTGAGATGACTGCCGTGCGGGCAGCTGCTGCGAACTGTTCGAACACTGTCGTCTCACTTCCCGTACTTGGCGTGGACGGATTGGCGGGACACGCCGAGGGCGTCTCCGATCTGTTCCCAGGACCATCTCTGCTCCCTGGCGCGTGCCACGGCGGCCGTTTCCACCTGCTCGGCCAGCCGGTGCAGGGCGCCTACCGCCCGCAGTCCGACCGCTGGGTCGTGCGACCCGAGGCGTTCTGAGAGATCTCCCGGTTCCATGCCTGTCAGTCTGGATTGACAGGCAGGCTTCTGTCAATCCAGACTGACATCCACCCCACCTTGTCAACCCAGACTGACGGGTGGTCGCGGTCCGCAAGCCGGGCTGCCATCACGGAGGAGATCTCTGATGAGTGCTGACGTCGTGATCATTGGCGGTGGCCCCAACGGGCTGCTGCTGGCCTGCGAGCTGCGGCTCGCGGGCGTACATCCGCTGGTACTGGAGCGGCTGCCCGAACGCAACACGGCCGCCAAGGCCAACGGGCTGGTCGGCCGGGTGGTTCAGGCCCTGGAATTGCGCGGCCTGTACGGGCGCCTCGCCGATCGCGTCGGGCCCTCGCAGCCTTTGCCGTTCTACCAGTTCAGCGGCCTGCCACTGGATCTGCGCGACCTGCCCGGCAACCCGCTGCACGTCTTGCAGGTGCCCCAGACGCGGATCGAGCAGGTACTCGAAGAGCGGGCCCGAGAACTCGGCATCGAGATCCGCCGCGGGCACGAACTGATCGCTCTGGACCAGAGCGACGACGCCGTCACCCTCGACGTCCAGGGCCCGCAGGGCGTCTACCGAACGTGGACCCGCTACCTGGTCGGAGCAGACGGCGGCCACAGCATGGTCCGCAAGCAAGCCGGCATCGCCTTCCCCGGCACCACCGACGACAGCTTCGCCTCACGCGCCGGACATGCGGTCATCCCGGACGCACTGCTGGATTCTGCCACCGGCGAACTCAACCTGCCCGGCCTGAGTATGTGCCCTCGGCCCTACGCCCACAACCGCCTGCCGGGAGGCGTGTTCACCTTCGCGATGATGCCTCCAGGCTCGGGCGTCCACCTCGTCGCCGTCTTCGAGTGGGGCCGGCCGCCAGCCGACGACAGGACGCCGATGACCTTCGACGAACTCCAGGCAAGCGTGCGTCGTGTCCTCGGTACGGAGCTGCCGATGAGCCCACCTGCCGGCTCCGGACCGCACCTGTTGCGCCGCCTCACCGGGATCAACTCACGGCAGGCCGACACCTACCGCGCCGGCCGTGTCCTGCTGCTGGGCGACGCCGCGCATGTGCACTCCGCCGTCGGCGGGCCCGGACTGAACCTGGGCATGCAGGACGCCATCAACCTCAGCTGGAAGCTCGCCGCCGAGGTCCAAGGCTGGGCACCTCCCGGGCTGCTGGACACCTATGAGACCGAGCGAGCACCGGCCAGCCGACGGGTCCTTATGCAGACCCGCGCCCAGATGGCCCTGATGCGCCCGGGAGACGACGTCACCGCAGCCCGCGAGCTGATCGCGGAGCTGCTCGACGACCAGGGCAACCGTGGGCGCATCGCAGCACTCCTGGCCGGGACCGACGTCCAGTACGACATGGGCCGCGAGGCCGGTCATCCACTGACCGGGCGTTGGCTTCCCGACCTTCAGCTGGATATCACCCACGGTCGGGCGCAGATCGCCGAACGGCTACGAGCCGCCCGCCCGGTGCTCGTGGACCTCACCGGAGACTCCACAGTGACCGAGGCGGCCAACGGCTGGACCGACCGGATAGACATCGTCACGGCCCACTCCGCGGAACCATCCCCGCTGGCCTCTGCCATACTCATCCGCCCCGATGGATACGTGGCTTGGGCCGCAGCTGCCAACCCGTCAGATCAATCAATGCGCCATGGATTGCACGAGGCGCTGGCCACCTGGTTCGGTACAGCAAACTGAACCCGGACCGACGAGCAGATCCACAGCGGTGATCTGCCCCCTGTTCCTTCCCGGCGTGGCATGCGCGCACCGCTGAGGCCCCGCGTGTAAAGTGCGGGATTCCTGATACGCCATGCGCTATCTACGGAGCTGACTGTGCCGCATCTCGTCGCTCATATTCAAGCAGGAGGTCCCGGAGGGCTGGTCTCTCGGGCTGATGCGGGGGCAGCTTGTGGCGATCAATGATTCGGACATATCGAGTGCGCTTTCCGCCTACATCGAGTGTTACCCCGACGAGGCCACGCTGCTGACTGAGCCGCTGCTACTGCTTTCTCAAGGACGGGATTTCGCCTCGCGGCGGACCTTTCCGATGCACGTAACTGCCGGTGCGCTTCTGGTCCGTAGTGACGTCCGCGGTGACGCCGAGATCCTGCTGGTCGAGCACCGCGCGTACGGGATCACGTTGCAGCCTGGCGGCCACCTGGAGCCGACCGACACCACACTCATCGGCGCGGCAGTGCGCGAGTTGACGGAGGAGACCGGTGTTGACCCCGGCATGGTCTTCCCCGCGTCGCAGACCCCCGTCTACATCGAGTACGGCCAGGTTCCGGCACGACCGAAGAAGGACGAGCCGGATCACTACCACCTCGACATCGGGTACGCCTTCACCACGGCGCATGCGGACGTGGGGCGCATCCAGGAGTCCGAGGTGCACGGTGCCGCATGGTATCCGCTCGCCGTGGCCGAGCGGCTTGTCGGCCACCGCATCGCGCGAGCGGTCAGTGCACCGGCCTAGACCGGTTGACCGGGGCTCGCTGAACGTTTCCGGCAAGCAGCGGCGCCTTACCGCGGAGCGCACCAGTCAAGGCTCCGCGGTCGTCGTCAGCCCTCCCTGCCGAACCGGATGTCGAACCGAACCCGGAACGTGGACGGTCGGAGCCTCGGCCGACGCTGGCCACGGGGCCGGGCGGCGGTCGAGGCTGACATCGCCACGATCGTCGCCCCGCGCTGGGTCGCCCGGGTGCTGCGCACCGAACTGACCGGCGACACCTCCGCAACCCTGCGCCTGACCTGGACTCACGACGAGACGGCGCAGGCTGCCCTGGAAGAGGAGATCTTCGGCAATCGGATCCTGGTCACCGACCACGACGACTGGTCCGTGGATGCGGTGATCGACGCCTACCGGTCCCAGGAGGATCTCGAGGCCGGGTTCCGCCAGGCCAAGGACCCGCACGTGGTGTCGTTCTCCCCGATCCACCACGTCACCGACCACACGATCCGGATCCACCTGTTCACCTGCGTGCTCGCCCTGTCCGTCGCTCACCTGATGCGGCGGGATGCCGAGCGCGCCGGACTGCACCTGTCCGTGACGGTCCTGCTGCGCGAGCTCAGGGGGATCCAGGAGACGGTCCTGCTCTTCCATGGCGAGCACGGCCGGCCTCGCCTCCGGCAGATGGTCACCCGGATGAACCCGGTCCAGCGGCAGCTCTACGACCTGTTCGCCCTGGAGCGCTACGCGCCCCAGGGCTGACGTGGGTAATACACCCATTCAAGATCGAAATCTTTGTGGCCAGCGAAAACGCTTGGAAGGGGCCAAGATCCTTGGAAACTCGGGCTAGACGTCGGTGGGTAGGGCAAGGCGCGACTGGGCGACGACGTCGCCGAGATCGCGGACGGCGGGGAGTTCTGGCCATCGGCTGGTCATCTGACGCAGCATGTCCCCGGCCCGTTGGATCGCACCGCGGGTTGGGGTGGTGTCGAGGACGAGCAGGGCCTCTCGCGCGGCTGCGGCAGCTTGTTCCGGGTCGGGGTGAGCTCTGTGGAGGAAGGTCATGCCGAGGACGGTCCAGTTGCCGCTGATCTGGACGTAGTTGTCGGGTCCGTTGGCGAGTTCGAGGTCCAGCCCGGTTCGGGCGTGGCTTTCGGCGGTCTGGCCGTGCCCGAGGTGGGAGAGGGTGACCGCGAGGAAGGCGTGAGCGAAGGCTTCGTCGCCGGGGTTCGGTCCCGGTAGGACTCCGCTGTCCCAAACATGATCCTGCATCCGGGCGAGCGCTGTCTGTGCGTCGTCTGGTCGGCCGGCGAGGGCGGCGGAACGGGCTTCGCAGCCGGCGAGGATCGGCTGGCTGTAGGGATGGGCTTCTTGTCCGGCTTCGTGGGCGATGTCGGCGGCGGTGTCGTAGGCGGCGTTGAAGTAGGCGACGGTTGATCTCATCGCTGCGGCTGATCCCGCGAGTAGACGGTCGCCGGTGTCGGTGGCGTGCTGGCTTGCGAGGGCCAGGAATTCGCGTGCCGCCTGGTCGTTGTCGGTGTCGAACCCGAGGGTGCCCAGGTAGAACGCCTGCCAGCCGGCTATCCACGTCAGTCGGCTTCGGACCTTTGAGGAAACGCGTGTGTCCAGGAGGCGCTCTGTGCTCAGCCAGGCAGGTTCGAGTCGTTCCGCGAGCTTGACGTGGGGCGTGGTGCGGTAGGTCCGGGCGATCTGGTGTATTTCGGCTTCGTACTGATCGAGGCTGGCGGGGCGTGGGTCGGCTGCGGCGATGCGCTCGGCGAGTGCGGCGGCTACGGCGGCCGAGCCAAGCGCCAGTCCGCTGCGTAAAGCATCGCGTCGTCTCGTGGGACTCACCTCCTCGCCGTGTTCCACTGTCGCTGCCTGTTCGGGGGCACGTCCAGTCGCAGCCGCAGTGGTGGCCCGTGGCGGGGCCCCGATTCCGATCGCATGGTCCTCGATGGAGGCGTCCTGCCACAGCGTCAGGAGTTCACCGTCGGCGCCGAGGGCGCGGTCGAGGTGCTCGACCGTTTCCCGGGTGGGCAGTAGGTGTTCCTTGCCTGACTGGTGGCCGCGTACCGCGGCGGTGGCGGTCGCCCGGTCAAATGTGCGCCATCCGCTCGCGCTCATCGTCCGTGCCAGCGCGGAAAAGCTGAGACCGCATCGATTCCGGTACTCCTCGGCGCGGGCGGTGTAGCGGGCGCGAGCGGGCCGTGGCTGCTGGGAACCATGCTGCACGAAGCTCCACCTCCTGCCGGGCATGGCACGGGCTGTGTGCCGCACGCACCCCACGGACGCACGCCCGCGGCACGCACACCCGCGTGCGGCACACAGTCTGTTTCGCGCCTGTGGCGGAGTGTTCCATGACTGCCATGCAGCGGGAATACGTCCGGCGGCATCCTTCGGACTCGGCCGCGACTTTCTCCCGCCGCCGCGCCGCCCGCGTGGTCCTCCTCGCGGACACGGCGCTTCACGTCGCCTGCCCCGCTGCTGACCAGGTCCGGCGGGGCAGGCGGCCTTCCTATCCCACATCCCCCAAGGGGACGCACAGGCCCTCAAGGGAGCACGACGAGGAAGGGGAAGACGATGGTCCCGGTGCGACATTTTCCCGACGCCCTGCACGTCTGTACGTACGACGTGCGAGGCAGATTCGTGGACAGCGGAATGATCAAACCCGCTCGGACGAGCGGCATCGTCGAGCACACCCACCAGCTACTGGCCGGCATCGTCCGGGAGCATCCCGAGACCAGGATTGCGATCACCCAGACCGGGGGGTCGTCGGTCGCCGCGTGCCCGGTACGGCCGTTACAGGTCCCCGACGGACCGATAGTCCAGTGGCGGTCCGTTGCCACGGGCTTCCCGCAGTATCTGCGGGCTGGTGAGGCCACCGATGGCAAGGACCCGGTGCTCGTTCGGCGGTACTACGAGGAGCGGATCGACGACCCGGCGAACCCGGTGTGGCTGTCGCTCGCCGAGCGGTATACGGCGGCGGTGCGCGCGGCCGGGACGGCACACCTGCTGGTACAGGGGATCAACCCCCTCGTCGCGGTTCTGAAGGCCGAGCAGTTCGGTGTGCTCGCCAAGGCGGGCTTGGACTGGCTGAACGTCACCGCCGTCGTGCACGACACGGCCGGCGCCGGCCGCCGGCTCGGCTACCTGGTGCAGCGGATCGACCAGACCGGCCTGACCCTGAAACTGATCGCCGTGTCCGGGATGATCCGCCAAGAGCTGATCGACGCGGATGTTCCGGGCGGCACGGTCACCACCGTGCTCAACGGCTTGGACGCCGACGAGTTCGAGCGCCGCCTCGACGGCGCCCGTGGGGTGTTCCCGCGGGTCGCGGCCCGCAACGGCGTCCCGCGGGATGGTCGGATCGTCTGCGGGCCGCCCGCGGCATGGCCTTGGCCGTCGCGCGCACTTGCGAGACAGGGCGCCGGTCCTTCAGTGTTACGGGTGCGCGATCCTCGCGCCCTCCCAGCAGGTCCGAACGGGGGACCGATGAGAAATGGCGGCGGCGCCGGTCTGATTACGGTCCACCAGGTGCCTGCGACCGCAGCAAGGGAGAGCAACCTATGAGACCGCTCCGATACTCGATCAACGTTACCCTCGACGGCTGCTGCGACCACCGGGTGGGGATCACCGACGACGAGTTGCATCGCTATTGGGCCGCCAATCTGGAACGAGCTGATGCCCTTCTCTTTGGCCGGGTGACCTACGAGATGATGGAGGCGGCGTGGCGGCAGCCGGCGACGGGAACGTGGCCTGACTGGATGGCTAATTGGATGCTCCCCTTCGCCCGGACGATCGACGGGGCAAAGAAGTACGTCGTGTCGGGCACCCTGGAGCGGGTCGATTGGAACGCGGAGCTCGTGCAGGGGGACCTGGGGAAAGCCGTTCAGGAGCTCAAGCGGGAGCCTGGCAGAGGCATGTTCGTGGGAGGCGTGACCCTCCCGTTGGCCTTGGCGGATCTGGGATTGATCGATGAGTACGAGTTTGTCGTGCAGCCCGTCGTGGCGGGCCACGGGCCGACGTTGTTCGCCGGCCTGAGCGAGCGGCTCGAGCTGAAGCTCGTGGGGCGCCAGGAGTTCCGGTCGGGGGCGGTCGCTCTGCGGTACCAGCCCAGTCGAGTCTCGGCTTGAAGGTCGGCTGCCCCTGGGCACGCGGGCCTGGCAACTCCGCCACAACGCCGAGGTCGACAAAGGCGTGCCCTCGAACGCCGGGTCCGTGACCATCGTCGTCGAAGAACCTTCCCTTCGGTCCACTGGGCTCGACTGGGGGTCACCGGCGTCAGTGTCGTGGTCGCTGTCGTGACGGTCCTCGCTGTGCTCGCGGTGATGGTGATCGGAGTATTGGCGTCCCCGGCCACCGCCGACGACAAGCTCGACAGCGCGCAGTGCAGCCAGAACCCCACCCCAGGGTGCGAGCTTTGGGCTGGAATCAACGGGGCTCCTGCCCCGGCCCCGTACGGGGGTGGACCGTACCCGGCGGTGCCGGCCCGGACAGTCGGGCCGGCGAAACCACGGGTACCGGAACGGGTGGCCGACAGGTCCTACAGGGGAAATTCGCCGGCGGTGAAAGATGCCTTCGACTGGAGTTTGTTCAGCTTCTTGGTGCCCTCCGGGTTCGTCTTGGCCAGGAGAGTGGTCCACCAGTCGATGAAATCCTTGTCGTAGTAGGGACCTGGCGTGAATGACTTCACCGGGCTGGTTCCGGTTTGGAGACCGTACCACTGATCGACGACGAAGCAGGTGTCACCCCACCGGGTAAAATCGCCCTCGGTCATGTCGGTATCTCTTTCGGGGTGACGCTTGACGTTCCGGTTCACGACGGTGAACACGTGCTTGGCGTCCTGCTGTCCTTCGATCCCATAAACCTCGACCTGCGTCCCCGGCGGCAGCAAGGCGGACTGGGAATTCAGACGGCCGGTGAACCTGCTGGTCACCAGAATACTGGTCACCACCCATGCGAAGTCGTTGCACACACCATAGAAGGACTTCGCGTTGATGAACATCGATACGCCGTCGCCGATGTACCCGGCCCGGTTGTTCGTTGCCGGGAAATAGGTACAGGAATTCATTACCATCGGTTGCCCGGTCGGCTTCCAACCCGGCGGCTTCCATTCGTTCTTTGTTTTCCGCTGCCCTTCCGGAGCCAGTTTCAGGAGATCCGCGAACGCGTTGTCGATGAACACCTTCCCGGGCGTCCCTAACGTCGAATTCTGGATGAACGCGTGCACCTGGTCCATCACCACGGACCACACGGCTGCTTCCGGAAATATATCTGCCACAGGTTCCCCCTTACCAACGGATCGGTCCGTCGGGAGGCACTGTAGCAGCACCCAGCGACCCAGCGTGGGCGATTGGTGACAAAGGCAGCCGACCCGACCGGGCCGCCACAGTCGCGCCGGCTTGTCGACGCCACGGCACGGCCATCCCGGGCCGTGGCGCACTCCCAGCACCGGATGATCACTGTAGAACACCGCGCGGGACGAAGCCCGCGCCGGTCCCGACACACCCGGACCGGCCCCGCGCAGGCACGTGCGCTGCCCGTCTCCCCCGCTGACGCCTACCCGCCGTCTTGCGGCATCTATGGTGTGAGCTCCCTCGGCCGGCTGGCCGTCGGCTACCTGAGGTTGATGGTGATGTCGGCGTCGTTGGTGTCGCCGAGGGTGTGGACGTGGATGCTGCCGGCCGCTCCCGCGAATCGGCCGGGGCTGCCATCGAGGTTCAGGCGCCGCCGAGCAGCAATCGTTTGGCGGAGGTGAACTCCGCCTCGGAGAGGCTGCCGATGGCGTGCAGGGCGGCGAGATGCTCGAGTTCCGAGACGAGGCGGGGTGCCGCGTCCTGGGGTGTGGTCCCGACGGTGGCATCATCCGGCCCCAGGATCACCTCGATCTGGGAGGGGTCCTCCGGCAGGTAGCGGACCTGGACCGCGCCACCACGGCGCGGAAGCTCATACCGCGGGAAGGTCCGAGTGACCGAGGCGGTGGCCGGGCTGCCATCGGCGCGGGTATAGCTCACGGTCACCGTCAACCCGGGCTGGTCGTTGACGGTCACGCCGGTATCGGCGATCTGGATGATCCGGCCGACCGCGGTCATGCCCCGCTCCCGCAGCCGCTGTCGATCAGCCTCATATCGCAGTTGTCGGCGGCTTTTACGACGTCGGGAACGTAGCGCCAGCGGGACGGCGGCCAGCGCCGCGACGGCGCTCGGC
Source organism: Protofrankia sp. Cr2 (assembly GCF_963555885.1). Classification (NCBI taxonomy): domain Bacteria; kingdom Bacillati; phylum Actinomycetota; class Actinomycetes; order Frankiales; family Frankiaceae; genus Protofrankia; species Protofrankia sp. Cr2. The sequence continues at coordinate 37,388 of NZ_CAUVXG010000033.1, read as the reverse complement.
GCGGTGGGGACCAGCAGCCACGGGTTCTCCGAGCTGATCTCATGTTGTATGCACACCAGAGCGACGACGACGCCAGCGGAGAAGACGAAGCCCAGCGGGGCGCCGCGCCCGGACGTCCAGGCACGCAGGCCGATGACCACACAGGCGATACCGAAGATCCAGGCGCCGCCGAAACCCAGGAAGAAGTAACCCGCATCCGATCCGGTGCACGCCCGCTGTCCGATGTCCCCGCAGCTGCCGCGGCTGGAGGACCGCGGAAAGTAGGTGCCGATAAGCCAGGCGCCCATGAGAGCGACCGCGGTGGGCAGCAGCCAGCCGAACAGCACGTTACCGCAGCCCAAGGCCCGGCCGGGATGCGTGCTTTCGCCGCCTGGCGCGGAGTTCCTGGCTGTCACCTCGCAAATGTTACAGATCCAAAACTTTTTTGGACCTCTGCCTCGCCTCGCCCGGTGCGGCCTTCACAGCGCGGTCCCCGGCGATCCTGCGGCGCTATCCAACACGATGCACGGATGACAAAATCGTCCGCCTTTATGGAGGTTGATCGCACCCGGGAAGGTGTGCCCGGCGGCGTGGATCGGGCGTCGGGACGGTCGGCCGGCGGTTACTTTACGGGTCTGGTCCCGCGCCGTGGGTACACCCTTGTCCATGGCACGGGAGAGCGAGGGCAGGTGGCAGCGACATGCGCTGCTGGGGTTCGGGCTGGGCGGCTTGCTGGTGGTGGTGCTGGCCGTGCTGTGGAACAAGACCCCGGCCTTCTACGCGCAGGCGAAGGATCCGGGTGGGGCGGTCGCGACGACCCGAACCGGGATCCTCGGCTCGCGAAAGACTCCCCCGACAGCAGATCAAAGATCTTGTCGACGGCCTCGGCGGGCACCGCAGCTCGACGCCGGCCGCGGTCCGGACGACGGCGATGTCAAGCATCCTGAGAACAGTCGGCGCCAGTCGAGGACAGCCCGAACCGGTCGGCCGCCCGGACTGACTAGATCCACCGGCCAGTGCCCAGTCATGCCGTCAGGACGGTTTTATTCGCAGGAATCTGTACGTCGGGCGTTGGCGGTCGCTACCCTTCTCCGCACTTGGCAAGAAACATCCAGGCGCCGGAAGGGGACCGATGGCCTCCGTCATCCCGCTGGGCAGCGCGGTCGGCTACGACCTGTCCCAGCTAGCGCTGGCGCCGTTGACGCCACATCTCGGCGTGGAGATCTCGGGCGTCCAGTTGGAGGACGTCGCCTACGACGACGGCTTCATCGAGTTGGCCCGTAAGGCGATGGACCGACACGTGGTGATCCTGATGCGGGGACAGCGGCTCGGCCCGGGCGCCATGGTGCACGTCGCGTCGCAGTGGGGCCAGCCGATCGACATCCGGCGTCGGGTGCCCGGGGTCCAGCCGCACCACGTGCCCGGCCACGACTTCGTCAAGGTCATCTCCAACGGTGTCGCCGCTGACGGCCGCCCGCTCGGCGACGGCAACTCCGCCGCGCAGATCTGGCACAGCGACAGCACCGCGTGGGAGGTGCCGACCAGCGTCATCGCCTTCTACTGCCGGGTTACCCCCGACCCGGCGCCGCGGACGTACTTCACCGACATGGCGGCGGTCTACGACGGGCTCCCCCCGGATCTCCGCGAGCGGATCGGCCGATTACGTGCCCGCCACTACCAGTACGCCCGTCAGATCGAGGTGGAGGTCGCCCGCAGCGGAACGTCGCTGCCGCTGGCGGACCGCCGGCTCGGCCGGCTACACCCGCTGGTCCGGCGTCACCTGCGTACCCAGCGTCCGTTCCTGTACCTCCCGGCCCGGCGGGACAGCCTGATCGAGGGCATGACCGAGACCGAGAGCCGCGCGCTGCTGGATGAGATGTGGGAGGCGGTGGACGCCTGCCCGGCGACGTTGTCCGTGGCGTTGGCCCCCGACGACTTCGTCATCTGGGACAACGCAATGGCGGTGCACCGCCGCGACGGCTGGCCGGCGACCGACAACCGGGTGATGTGGCACGTCTCCGTGGGGGCTGAGGTGCCGACGCCGCTGCACCCGTTCCACACCACCAACGTCGCGGGGATGGCCGACGACCAGCGACGCGCGACAGCCGCCGCCGAACTGGCGGGCGACTACTGATGGCGTTGCGTATCTGGCACCAGTCGATGGCTCCCCTGGGGGAGTTCGGGTCCTACGCCGCCTGTCTGGAGAAGCACGCCGCCGCGGTGATCGACGAGGGGACGGAGGTGGTGCTGCACGGCGCCGCCCCCGGCTCCTACGCGGGGCGGCCGCCCGCCACCGTGCTCGCGCATTCCTACGCCCGCCTCGTCATCACCCAGCAGGTGATCGGGCAGGTCCGCCAAGCGGAACGCGAGGGCTACGACGCCGTGGCGCTGGCCACGTTCGGCGCCCCGTTCCTCACCGAGTGCCGGTCGCTGGTCGACATCCCGGTCGTGTCGATGGCCCAGGTGGCCCTGCTGACCGCCGGCAACCTGGCGACACGACCTGCGGTGGTGGCGCTGTCGGCCGGCGCGGTGCCGCGGATGCGCGCCCTGCTACGGGGAGTGAGCCTTGGGGCAGAGATCGTCGTCGTCGGGTTGCGACCGGCTGTGACCGAGGTTGAGATCATCGCCGCTCTCGACGGCGCCGACGACGGCGTGGCGGCCTCCTTCGAGCAGGCTGCCGGCGAGGCTGCCGCGGCCGGGGCCGACCTCGTCATCCCCGGTGAGGGCGCCCTGAACGAGCTGCTCTATCAGCGGGGGGTCCGCCAGGCGGGCGGTCTGGGGGTCCTGGACCCGTTCGCGGTGGTGCTGGCCTGGACGGAGATGCTCGTCATGCTCCGGCGGCGCACAGGCCTGTCGACCTCGCACGCCGGCGGGTACAGCCGGCCGGACGACGACCTGCTCGCCGCCCTCGACCGGGCGGACAGCCGGCCCGAAGTGCCGGCATCGGACCCGGCCCGCGACCGGGGGACGAAGTGAGCGCGGAGGAAGCGGCGGGGGCGGGAGGCCCGCCCCCCATGGGCAATGTCAGGGTCCTGGACTTCTCCACGATGATGTCCGGCCCGCTCGGCACCCGGCTCTACGTCGACCTGGGCGCCGACGTCGTGAAGGTCGAGGCACCGCCCGGCGGCGACCACAACCGCCGGCGCACCCCGATCCTCGGCGGGGTAAGCCGGTACTTCGCGCAGCTCAACGCGGGGAAACGCTCGATCGTGCTGAACCTCAAGGACGCGGCCGACCTCGCCACAGCGCGGGAGCTCGCCGCGGCGGCCGACGTTCTGGTCGAGAACAACCGGCCCGGGGTCATGGAACGGATCGGCCTGGGCTACGCCGAGCTGTCGGCGGCCAACCCCGGCCTGGTGTACTGCGCCATCTCCGGTTACGGCCAGACCGGACCGTCGGCGCTGAACGCGGCGTACGCGCCCAACATCCATGCCTCGTCCGGCTACGACCTGGCGAACCTCGGCTACCAGGTGGGCCAGGACACGCCGGCCAGCACCGCGATCTTCCTCGCTGACGTCGTGGGCGCACTGTACGCCTGCGTCGCGGTGGAGGCGGCGCTGCTGCGGCGGACCCGGACGGGATGCGGGGAGTACATCGACGTGTCGATGTTCGACGGCATGCTCGCGCTGATGGTCTACGAGATGCAGGTGGCGCAGCTTGCCGAGCCCGCCATCCGCAGCATCTACCGGCCGATGCCGACCACGGACGGTTTCGTGTCGGTGGCGCCGGTCAACGTCAAGCAGGTCACCGCGCTCCTGCCGGTCATCGGGCGGGAGGACTGGCTGCAGGACCCGCGCTGGCTCGACACCGAGCAACGGGAGCTGCACTGGGACGAGCTGATGGCGGCGGTGGCTGCGTGGACGGCGCGGCGGGACACCGCCGAGTGTCTGAAGCTGCTCGCCGAGGTCGGGGTCGCGGCGGCGCCCTACCGGACCCCGGCCGAGGCGCTGGCCGACCCCCAGGTGCGCCAGCGCGGGGTCTTGCATCCCCGCCGTGACGCCGGCGGCGAGCATTACCTGTTCAACCCACCGTTCCAGTTCGCCGACGGTTCGGTGCACGTCCGGGGAGACGCACCCGGGCTCGGCGCCGACCGGACGGCCGTGCTCCGGGACTGGCTCGGGGGCGCACCGGTCGATGACCAACCGGAAAGGGACTAGCCGGCCATGGCTGACCTGGGAATCTCCGGGCATGTCGCCGTGGTGACGGGCGGCGGCCGTGGGATCGGCGCCGCCATCGTGCGGGCCCTGGCTGCGGAGGGCGCCCGGGTGGTCGTGTGGGACCGCGACGACGCCGCCGCCGACGCGACGGTCGCCGCGGTGGTGGCGGCCGGCGGGCACGCCCACCCGGTGGTCGCCGATGTGACCGACCGCGCCGCGGTCGACGTTGCCGTCGGCTCGGTGGTGACGCGGCTCGGCAGCATCCAGGCGCTGGTGAACTGCGCCGGTTTCTCCAGCGACGCGCCGATCGGCGAGATGACGGACGAGCAGTGGGCGAGCGTCCTGGAGGTGAACTTGACGGCACCGTTTTACGTGACCAGAGCGATCGTGCCGTCGATGATCGGCCAGCACTACGGGCGGATCGTCAACATATCCTCCCGGGCTCGGTTGGGCGACCGCAACAAGGTCAACTACTGCGCGGCCAAGGCCGGTCTGGTCGGGCTGACCTACGCGCTGGCGCTGGAACTCGGCGAACACGGCATCACCGTGAATGCGGTGGCACCCGGCTTCGTGGAGACCGACCGCGTCCGAACGCTGACCTACTTCGAAGACCTCAAGCGCCGCGCGGTGGCCAAGACGCCGGTGCGCCGCCTGGGCGAGGAGCGCGACGTCGCCGACGCCGTGCTCTATCTCCTGGGCCGCGGGTCCGGCTTCGTCACGGGCGAGGTGCTGGGCGTCTCCGGGGGACGGTGGCGATGAGCGGAACGGGTGGTCTTCCGGCGTCCCGGTCAGCTCCAGGTCACCGGCTCGTCGCGCCAGTCCGCCGGCTGCGTCGACACCGCGATCTGGCGGGTCAGATGGTCGCGCATCAGCCGTTCGGCGCGGGCGGCATGGCCGCGGCCGATCGCCGAGGTGATCGCCTCATGTTCGGCGACCGTCTGCTCACGCCCCTCCGGGCTGACGAGGTAGCCGTCGACGGTGCTCCATTCCGGCTGCACCCGGTTGATCACGCGGATGGCGGAGGCGAACAGGTTGAGCACCGAGTTACCCGACAGCAGGTCGATGAGTTCGTGGAACTGGCGGAAGCCGGCCCGCACCTCCTCGTCGTCCGACGCCGAACGCACCCGGACGTTCGCCTGCCGCAGCAGCGGTGCGCGCTCCCGGCCGCGTTCGGCGGCGAACCTCGCCAGCTGGGACTCGGTCACGACCAGCGACTCGGCGAGGTCCCCGTAGGTCGCCCCCCACATCTGCAGGTGCAACGTGGCCACCCGGGCGAAGTCCCGACCGGTGTAGTCGGCGACCACCGGGCCGCCGCCGGGGCCGCGTTTGAGCGAGATGATCCCCTGGGTCTCCAGGATCCGCAGCGCCTCGCGGATCGACGCGCGACCGACGCCGAACGTCTCGGTCATCACCTGTTCGGCCGGCAGCATGGACCCGGCCGGCAGGCGTCTACCGGCGATGTCACCGGCGATGTTTCGCGCGAGCCACTCCGGCAGCTTCTCCCCCGGCCCGGCAGGGGCCTGCTCGCTCACCGCCACCCTCCCCGCACCAGTTCGTCGACACCGACCCTACGTGGGCGGCCAGCGGCGGCCGCCGCCACTCCCCCGGGATCGACGCATATTCATTCTCATGTTTTTACTTGCCGACCTAGCGCGTCGACGGGAGGACACCACCCTTGTTGTCCGAGGAGCACGTGGCATTCCAGAAGACGGTGCGTCAGCTTGCCCGCACCCACGTCAGCCCGATCGCCGACGAGATGGACCGCACCGACTCCTGGCCGCAGGAGGTGATGGAGGTGTTCCGCGACAACGGGCTGATCCAGCTCGCCGTGCCAGCCGAGTACGGCGGGCCGGGCGCCGACATCACCTCCATCTGCCTCGCCCGGGAGGAGGTCGCTCGCGCCGGCTCGATGGCCCTGGCCACCCTCGCCGGCCAGAACAACACCCTGGCGCTCGCGCTACGGCAGCTCGGCACCGAGGAGCAGCGTCGCCGGCTGCTGCCGGAGCTGGCCCGCGGGGCCGTCTGCCTCGTCGCGCTGACCGAGGCCGAGGCCGGCAGCGACCTGTCCCGGCTGGCAACGCACGCCCGTCGGGACGGCTCCAGCTGGGTCATCAACGGCCAGAAGTCCTACGTCAGCTGGGGAAAACTGGCGACGTACGCCACCGTATTCGCACGAACCAATGACTCCCCCGGGTCGAAGGGGATCAGCGGGTTCATCGTGCCGACCGCGAGTCCCGGCTTCCACGAGGTGCGCACGAACGTCAAAATGGGCCAGCGCGGCTTCCCGAACGTCGAGATCGTCCTCGACGACGTGCGCGTCCCAGCCGAGAACCTGCTCGGCGAGGAGGGCTCGGGGATCGCCGCCGCACTACAGGGCCTGCACCAGAACCGCGCGATGATGGCCGCCATCCCGCTCGGCGGCGGGCTCGCCGCGCTGGACTACGCCAAGGCGTTCCTGGCGGACCGGCAGTACAAGCGACGTCCCATGACCGAGCTGCAGGGACTGCGCTGGATGCTCGCCGACATGTGGACCGAGCTGGAAGCGGCGCGGGCACTGATCTACCAATGTGCCGAACGGCTCGACGCCGGCGTCCCCGTCGGCACCGTCGCGCCGCTGTGTTCGATGGCCAAGCTGTACGCCTCCGAGGCCGCGGTGCGGGTGACCAACGACGCGCTGCAGCTGCTCGGCGGCGCGGGCTACATGGCCGACCATCCGGTCGAACGGTTCGTCCGGGACGCCCGCGTCACGACGATCTACGAAGGCACGACCCAAGTGCAGAAGAACACGATCGCCCGCGCGCTGCTGGACGCCTGACGCCCCGCCACCCCGCCCAACCAGGAAGACTCGCCGCGCCACCAGGGCCACCAGGGCCACCAGGGCCACCAGGTGCCGAGCGTCACCGCACGGCAGGCCGGACCAGCCAGCCCCGGCCAGCCGGGGCACAGCGGAAGGACACGCCCTGATGCACCGCACCGTCGACGGCCACCGCCATGACTGACGCCCGCAACGCCCGGCTCCGCGAGCTGCTCGCGGCGGCGTCCCCGCTCGTCGTCCCGGGCGCCGCGGACGCGCTGAGCGCGCGGGTCGCGGTCGCCGCCGGCTTCGAGGCCGTGTACCTGACCGGCGCCGGCCTCACCAACAGCTACCTCGGTGCCCCCGACGTGGGACTGGTGAGCCTCAGCCAGCTCGCCGACCACACCGAGGCCCTGCGGTTGGCGGTCGACGTGCCGTTGATCGTCGACGCCGACACCGGCTTCGGCGGCCCGCTCAACGTCCACCGCGCCGTGCAGGTCCTCGAGCGCCGCGGCGCCAATGCCATCCAGCTCGAGGACCAGACGTTCCCCAAGCGTTGCGGCCACTTCGAGGGCAAACAGGTCATCCCGGCCGCCGACATGGTCGCGAAGATCCACGCGGCGCTCGACGCACGCGACGACGACCGGTTGACGATCATCGCGCGGACCGACGCGCGGGCGGTGCACGGTCTGGCCGAGGCGCTGGACCGGGCGCACGCCTACCACGAGGCCGGGGCCGACGTCCTGTTCGTGGAGGCCCCGCAGGCCGTCGAGGAGATCGCACGGATCGGCGCCAGTCTGCCCGGGCCGCTGCTGGTGAACATGGTGGAGGGCGGCCGGACCCCGCTGCTGCCGGCCGACCGGCTCGGCGCGCTCGGCTTCTCCTGCGTGCTCTATGCCAACGCGGCCCTGCGGGCGGCTGTCTACGGCATGCGCGGCGTCCTCACCCACCTGCGCAAGCACGGGACGACCGAGGAGGTCCAGGCGCAGATGATCTCGTGGCAGGAGCGGCAGGACCTGGTCGGCAAACCGGCGTTCGACGAGCTGGAGGAGCGGTACGCCAGCCCCCCGCCCAACCGGACGAGCGCCTAGCCGATCCCGACGACGCACAGCGAGCGTCGGTTGTAGGCAGCCACCCCCAGCCTGCCCTGTTCACGCGCTACACCTTGACCGCGCCGGCACCCAGATTTTAGGTTCAACCATTAAAGACCGACGGGGATAGGTGGCGGATGGTGCGGTTGGCGGCGGAGCACGAGGCGTTCCGGCGCTCGGTGCTGACGTTCGGCGCTCGGGAGATCGCGCCGATCGCGGCCGACGTCGATCGGAAGGACCAACTCCCGCCGGAAATCGTCGAACGGTTCGTCGACCTGGGCCTGGTCCAGTTGATGATCCCGGAGCGTTTCGGTGGCCCGGGCGCCGATCTGACCTCGGTATGCGTGGCCCGGGAGGCGGTCGCCGAGAGCGGGTCGATGGCGTTGGCCCAGCTCGCCGGACAGAATGGGATCGTCGCCTACCCGCTGCTGGCCTACGGCAGCCGTGAGCAGCAGGAGCGATTCCTGCCCGAGCTGGCCAAGGGCGCCATCGCCTGTGTCTGCCTCAGCGAGGCCGGGGCCGGCTCGGACCCGACGGTGATGACGACCCGGGCCCGCCGAGACGGCGGCTCCTGGGTCGTCACCGGGCAGAAGTCGTGGATCAGCTACGGCAAGGCGGCCCGCTACGCGCTGATCTTCGCCCGTACCGGCGAGCCGGTGCCCGGACGGGGTGGTGGCAGTGGCATCAGCGCATTCCTGGTGGAGACGGACAGCCCCGGTTTCATCGAGGGCCGGCACAACGTCAAGATGGGCGGCCGCGGCATCCCCAACGTCGAGGTGTTCTTCGACGACCTGCGGGTCCCGACCGAGAACATGCTCGGCGACGAGGGGGACGGCTTCCGGTCGGCGATGCGGGCGTTGCATCTCATGCGCCCGCCGATTGGCGCGATCGCCGTGGGTGGGGCCCAAGCCGCGTTCAGCTACGCCCGCGACTACGCGAAGCAGCGGTATCAGGGGCGGCATTCCCTGGTCGAATATCAGGGCCTGCGGTGGATGCTCGCCGACATGGCGACCCGTCTGGAGGCGGCTCGCTGCCTGCTCTACGAATGCGTCCGGCAGGTCGACGAGGGCGCGCCCCTGGACTCCATCGCGACGCTTTCCTCCATGGTCAAGTGGATGACCGCGGAAACCGCGATGCGGGTGACCACCGACGCCGTGCAGGTGCTCGGTGCCGCCGGCTACATGGATGACCACCCGGTCGAGCGGTACATGCGGGACGCGAAGCTGACCACCATCTACGAGGGCACCAGCCAGATCCAGCTCAACACCATCGCCCGCGGCCTGATCCGCTCGGCCACGGCCCGGCGGCCGCCGGGCACCGGGCCGGCAACGGACGCGTCTACCACCGATCGCAGCAGGTGAGGAGCTGACATGCGGCTGGATGCCGAGCACGAAATGTTCCGCGAAGCTGTCGCCGAAATGGTCGCGGACCGCGTCGCGCCGATCGCCGCCGAGGTCGACGAGTCCGACCGGTTCCCCGAGGAACTGATCGAGGTCTTCGGGGACATGGGCCTACTCCAGCTCGCCGTGCCGGAAGACTACGGCGGACCCGGCGGCGACCTCACGTCAACCTGTATCGCCCGGGAGGAAATTGCCAGGGGTGGCCTTACCGGGCTCGGTCAGCTCGGCGGCCAGTGCGGCGTGTTCGTCCAGCCGCTGCTGAACTTCGGTACCGAGGAGCAGAAGCAGCGATTCCTGCCCGAGATCGCCAAAGGCAGGTCGCTCACCTGCCTGGCGATGTCTGAGCCTGACGCCGGCTCCGACCCGGCGGCGATGCGTACCAGAGCGGTCAAGGACGGCTCGTCCTGGGTTATCAACGGCCAGAAGTCCTACATCACCTGGGGCAGCGTCGCGAAATACGCACTGGTAATGGCCCGCACGAACGACCAGCCTCGAGGCGCGGGCATCAGCGCCTTCATCGTCGACACCGCCACCCCCGGTTTCGTCGTCGGGGCGCAGGACCGCAAGATGGGCCAGCACGGCGTGCCGAACGTGTCGCTGTTCTTCGAGGACCTCCGGGTACCCGAGGAGAACATGCTCGGCGAGGACGGCAAGGGCTTCCGGGCCGCGCTGCGTTCCCTGCACATCAACCGGCCGACGATCGGCGCGATGGGCATCGGCGGCGCGCAGGCCGCGCTCGACTACGCGATCGCCTACTGCGAGCAGCGGGAGATCAAGGGCCGGCCGGTCGCCGGGTTCCAGGGCCTGCGCTGGATGATCGCGGAGGCCGCCACTCAGCTCGAGGCGGCCCGCTGCCTTGTCTACGAAGTGGCCCGCCAGTTCGACGCCGGCGTGCCGCACGACGAGCTGGTCACCATCTCCTCGATGGCCAAGGCGTTCGCCGCGGACGTCTGCATGGCGGTCACGACCACCTGCGTGCAGCTCCTCGGCGGCGCCGGGTACATGCGCGACCACCCGGTCGAGCGGCTCTTCCGCGACGCGAAGCTGATCGCCATCCTGGAGGGCACCACCGAGATCCAGAAAGAGATCATCGCCCGGGGGGTGATCGGGTGACCGACATCGACGTCCTCATCGTCGGCGCTGGTCCGGTCGGGTTGGCCCTCGCCTGCGACCTGGCGTGGCGGGGGGTGCCGAGCACACTGGTGGAGCGCGGCGACGGCTCGATCTACCAACCGAAAATGGATCTGGTCGGTATCCGCACGATGGAGCACTGCCGACGCTGGGGCATCGTCCAGGATGTGATCGACTCGCCCTACCCCCGCGACTACCCGCAGGACAACGCCTACGTCACCGCCCTCAACGGCTATGAACTGGGCCGGGAAAGGGTCCCGGCGATGGCCGCCGCGGTCCCGCCGCCGCAGAGCCCGCAGATCCGGGAACGCTGCCCGCAGGACATGTTCGACCCGATCCTGCGCCGGTTCGCGACATCCTTTGACAACGTCACCCTGCGCTATCACACAGAGCTCGTCAACCTCGTGGAGCACCCCGACCACGTCGAAGTTACGCTGCGCGATGTCGGTGGGACCGGCACCGAGCGGCGATGCACCGCCCGATACGTGGTCGGCTGTGACGGGGCGTCCAGCGCCGTGCGTAACCTGGCCGGCATCCGGATGAGTGGAACGCCGGCCCTGACCTACACGACCAATATCATCTTTCGCTGCCGGGACCTGCCTGACCGCCACGACAAGGCCAAGGCATACCGGTTCATCTTCATCGGTCCGGAGGGCACCTGGGCGACGATCGTCGCCATCAACGGCGCCGACCGTTGGCGGATGTCGTTGATCGGGGACGCCACGCCGCGGGTGTGGTCTACCCCCGAGATCCACGAGGCGATCCTGCGGGCCGTCGGCGTCCCGATCGACTACGAGATCGAGACCGTCGTCCCATGGACCCGCGGCGAGCTCGTCGCCGACCGCTACGGCACCGAGCGGGTGTTCGTCGCCGGCGACGCCGCCCACGTGATGTCCCCGACCGGCGGCTTCGGCATGAACACCGGCATCGGGGACGCGGTCGACCTGTCCTGGAAGCTCGCCGCCACCCTCGACGGCTGGGGCACCCCCGGCCTGCTCGCATCCTACGAACATGACCGGCGCCCGATAGCGCAGCGCAACGTCGCCGAGGCCAGCAGGAACCTGGGCCGGATGCTGTCGCCGCGTAACGAGCTCCGGCCACCGCCGGAGTTCCTGGAACCCGGTGACGCCGGTGAGCGCGCCCGCCGGTATGTCGGCCAGGGCTTCGCCGCGCAGATGAAGCACGAGTGGCACACCCTGGGCATCCACCTCGGCTACCGCTATGCCTCTCCGGTGTTCGTCCCGGACGGCTCACCGGAGCCGCCGGACGAGAAGATGACCTACACCCAGACGACCTATCCCGGCGCGCGGGCGCCGCACGTCTGGCTCGGCGACGGCCGGTCCACCCTGGACCTGTTCGGCCGAGGCTTCGTCCTGCTCCGGCTCGGGACCGATGCGGCCGCGGATACCGAGGGCACGACTGGGGTGGACACGGGTTCCTTCGAGGCCGCTGCCGCCACGCGCGGGGTGCCGCTGTCCGTCGTCACCCTCGACACACCGGACGTCGTCGCCGCCTATGAGACCCGGTATGTGCTCGTCCGGCCGGACGGCCATGTCGCCTGGCGCGCCGACGTGCCGCCCGCCGACCCCGGAGGAGTCCTCGACATGGTCCGCGGAGCCTACTCAGGGCGACGGTCGGCACCCCCGGCCCAGGAGGCCCCGACGCGGGAGGTTCCCGTATGAGGCTGGTGCGGTTTGCCGCCGGAGCCGTTGCGGCGATCGGCGTGATCCGGGACGCCGACGACCGGGGTGCGCAAGTCGTCGACATCACCGACATCTCCCCGGTGCCGGCCGACAGCTGGCCCCCGGTCGCCGACGTGGCCCTCATCGCCGCGTTCGACGAGCTACGACCGCGGATCGTCGAAGCGTTGGCGACGCGGCCCGGCGTCGCGTTGACCTTGGTGCGGTTGCTCGCGCCGGTCGGCTGGCCGAGCAAGCTGCTGGCCTACCCGGCGAACTACCACGCCCACATCGCCGAGATGACCTCGAAGAACCGCGCCGACCGCAACGGCTTCTTCCTCAAGACCCCCTCGTCGCTGAGTGGACCGGCCGATCCCATCGTGCTCCCGGATCTCCCCGGACGGCAGGTCCACCACGAGTGCGAACTCGCCATCATCGTCGGGCGAGGCGGCCGGCACATCTCCCGCGCGGACGCGCTCGGGCACATCTTCGGGTACTCCTGCCTGATCGACGTCACCGTGCGAGGTTCCGAGGAACGCGTGATGCGCAAGTCCTACGACACCTTCACGCCGCTCGGCCCCTGGATCGTCACCGCCGACGAGATCGCCGACCCGGACCACCTCGACCTGGCCCTGACCGTCAACGGCGAACTGCGGCAGAAGGCCAACACCCGGTCCCTCATCGTCGACGTCCGCGAGATGATCGTCCTCGCCTCATCGGTCACCACCCTGCATCCCGGCGACGTGATCGCGACCGGCACTCCGGAGGGCGTGGGTCCGCTACGGGCGGGCGACGAGGTGACCATCACCATCGAGTCGGTGGGCACCATGTCCGTCCCGGTGGTCCAGGGCGTCGGCGGCACGAACATCGCATTCGAGTACGAGAGCCGCACCTGCGGGAACCAACCGACCCCGTCGATCGGCGCGTAACCCAATGGCCGGTGGAGTGGATGTCGTGGCCGTGAGGCGGCAGGGGCGGCGCGTCACCGCCTACGACTGGGGCGGCGCAGGTCCGCCCGTGTTGCTGCTCCATCCGGCCGGTTTCTGCGCACAGATGTTTGGCCCACTTGCCGCGGAGATCGCCGCGGTGTGCCGACCTGTTGCGCTGGATCTTCCTGGCCACGGGGGGTCCGAGGCTCTGCCCGACGGGGTCCCACTGACCTTCACCGGGGTTGCCCATGACGCTGCGGCGGTGCTGTCCGCTCTGGGTGTCGAGCGCCCGCTGGTGGTGGGGATGTCGTTTGGCGGCGGTGTCGCGGTGCTGCTCGCGGAGCTGTTGGGTGAGCTGGGTGTGCCGCCGGTCGGCGTCGTCCTCGCGGAGGCGATCATCGTCGACGCCGCCGCCGAGCCCGCCGGGCCCGATTCCTATGTCGGCGGCCGGCGAAGCGCCGCCGCGGCGGCGCGCCGGCGGCCGACATTCCCGAGTCGCGCCGAGCTGGACGAATATCTGCGCGTCCGGCGGCCGTTCGCCGAGCTTTCCCCGGTTGTCCGGGCCGCCTATGCCGACGCCGGCACCCGCCCGCGCCCGGACGGGTCCGTCGAGCTGTGCTGCCATCCAGACGACGAGGCCCGCGCGTACGTGGGCAGTTGGCATCCTGACAGTGCGCCGCGCGCCTGGGCAGCGCTCGGCCGCCCGTCATGTCCGACGGTGGTGGCAGCAGGCGACGAGTCTCACCTTCCCCGCCGGTGGTTCGAGCGGCAGGCGGCGCGGATCGGGGTGCCGCTGGAGGCGGCGCGGGGTCATCACCTGTTCGGCTACGAGGACCCTGCCGCTTTCGCCGACCTGATCCTCCCCCGAGCCGGTTCGCGGGGCTGGCCACCCACGCAGGCGAAGGCGCCCGCCGCGGCCGGCCAGACGCGCCTTCCCACCGCGTCGGGGGTGCCGGTGCAGTCCGTGATGTCGCCGCGGTCGCTGTCGCCGCGGTCGCTGTCGGCGGATATCGACAGGTGAGGGAGGGATCGATGGGCTCTGTGCTGATTCAGGGCGGAACCGTCGTCGACGGCACCGGCGCGGCCGCGCATCGCGCCGACGTCCGGGTTCGGGACGGCGTCATCGCCGAGGTGGGGCCAGGGCTGAGCGCCGAGGGCGGCGGTGAGCGGACGGTGGACGCCGCCGGGGCCTACGTCGCCCCCGGTTTCATCGACCTGCATACCCACCTGGATCCCTCGTTGTTCTGGGATCCGCTGTGCGACCCGATGCCGCAGCACGGGGTCACCACCGTCGTGACGGGGAACTGCTCCCTTTCGCTGGCGCCGTTGCGGCCGGAGCACCGGCAGGCCATCACCACGATCTTCGCGTTCGTCGAGGACATCCCCCGGGAGGCTTTCGAGAAGGCCGTGCCGTGGTCGTGGTCGACGTTCGCAGAGTTCCGCGACTGCGTCGTCGGTCGCGGCGGCACCGCCGTGAACGCCGCGTACCTCGTCGGCCACACCCCGCTGCGCATGTTCGTGATGGGTGACGAGGCATGGGAACGTCCCGCGACCGCGGCGGAGCGGGAGCAACTCGCGGGCGTGTTGGACGGCTGTCTGCGGGCGGGCGCCTTCGGCCTGTCGACGTCGATGTTCGACGAGGACCCGGCTGGCCGCCCCGTGCCGAGCGTGCTCGCCGACGACGCCGAGCACGCCGCCCTGATCGACGTGCTCGCCCGCTACGACGCCCCGCTGGAGTTCATTCCCCGCCAGCAGTTGAGGTACATGGCCGGCGATGTCGACCGCTTCGTCGGCCTGTGCGCCCCACGCGGGGTCGCCTCGTCCTGGCTCGGGATCTACCACAACGAACGAGCCGAACGGCCCTTCCACGAGATGCTCGACCGGGCCGCCGCCTGGCAGAACGAAGGGATCCGGGTCTACCCGCAGGTCACCCCGCGGACGATGGACGTCCGGCCGAACTTCTTCGGCGGCATGAGCTTCATGAATCTCGCCCAGGGGTGGAACCGCGTCATCCAGGCCGACGAGGCGGAGAAGCGGCGGCTGCTGGCCGACCCGGACTGGCGCCGGGTCGCCCGCGAGGAGTGGGACACCGTCACCTTCAACCCGTTCCCGCACCGGGTGCCCGACCGCGTGCGGATCATGGCCGCCAGGCGGCCGGAGAACCAGTGGTTCGTCGGCCGCACGCTGGCCGACCTGGTCGCAGCGCGGGGCGGCCACCCGTCCGACGTGCTGGCGGACTGGGTACTCGAGGAGGATCTCGTACCCGACATCGTCGGGGTCGGACTGTCCAACTACGACCCCGACGGCGTCGCGGGGCTACTGCGTCACCCGGGCGCGCTGGTGTCGAACAGTGACGCCGGAGCGCACCTCACCATGTTCTGCGCCGCCGGTGACACCACGCTGCTGTTGGCGCGGCATGTCCGCGACCGCGGCGACTTCACCGTCGAGGAGGCGGTGCACGCGCTGACCGGCCGCCAAGCTGACGCGTTCAACCTGAGCCACCGCGGCCGGATCGCGCCGGGGCTCGCCGGGGACCTGACCGTCTTTGCTCTGGAGGATCTCGCCTGGGAGCCCGACAGCTTCGTCGCCGACCTGCCCGGCGGCGGCAGGCGGCTGCGTCGGCCTCCGGGCGGGTTCCGGCACACGATCGTCGCCGGCGTCGTGACGCAGACCGAGGGCACGCTGACGGGGGCGCAGCCGGGTGGGTTCATCGGCCGCGGCGAGGCGGCACCCGCATAACACGGTCGAGCGTGAGCCGGGACGTACAACCAGGTGCGGTTGATAGGGACGTCGACCGAAGGGAGATCGTGCCGTGGGGACAGCACCGGACGGATATTTCGATGAACTCGCCGAACGCTCCTTCGGACCGGGGTGGGCCAAGCCCGAGCCGTCGCTTTATCCGGAGCCGAAGAGGGATTTTCCGCCGTTTCATTGGCGCTACACCGATGCCCGAGCGGCTTTACACGCGGCGGGGGAGTTCGTGTCGGTGGAGTTCGCCGAACGCCGCAACCTGATCTGTGTCAACCCGAAGGAGGGCAACACCTACTCCTCGACGCCGAACCTGGTCGCGGCCTACCAGATGGTTCTCCCGCACGAGTCCCCCCGGGCGCATCACCACACTCCGAGCGCCCTGCGGGTGGCCGTCGAAGTCCCACCCGGCACCTACACCGTCGTCAACGGCACCCGCATCAACATGGCCGACGGCGACGTCCTGTTGACACCCAACTGGAAGTGGCACGGGCACGGAAACGACAGCGACCAGGAGGCATACTGGATAGACATCCTCGACGTACCGCTGATCCACCAGCTGCGGGCCATGTTCTTCGAGACCCACCCGGACCTGCGTCAGACGATCGAGCACGCCGACCCGGCCTCTCCGATGCGGTTCGCCGCGGCGGAACTCGCACGGTCGGCGCCGGAGATCGCGCCAGGCGTACGACGGGCCGCGTTCGGCGCCGACCACCTGCTGACGATCGAGCTGCAGGCGCTGAGCCTGACCGGTGGGGCGTCGCTGCCGACCCGTCGAATAACCACCAGCAGCCTGCTCATCCCGCTGGCAGGCGCGGTGGTCGTCGACGTCGAGGACGGCGAATCGAAATTCACGGCGTCGCGCGGTGACGTGGTGGCGATCCCGCCCTGGTGGCGGCACCGGGTGACTGCCAGCCAGGACGCGGTCGTGCTTCGGGCGAGCGACGAGCCGCTGCTGCGTCACCTGCATCTCTACCGGGAGGAGAGCAACGGGTAGCGGGGCAGGTGATCGGGTGCGTAGGCAATCAGGGCATCTCCCGTGGATCTTCGATCGACGGGAGATGCCCTAGGACGGCGCTGTTTTCCACACGATCCGGAACACCCCGTCGCCGCCGCGTCATCGAACCCCTGCTGCCCATCCCACCGGCCAACCGCCACAAACCCGATCAGCAGCGTCCTAGCCCGCGTCCCGGCGTAGGGCGGCGGAGACGGCCCCGGTGATCGAACCGACCGGCCGATCCCCGATTTCACGCAGCCAGAACTCGTGTACGGACGCGAGGTTGGCCGCCATCTCCTCGGCCGCCGCGTCGGCGTCGCGCTGGCGAAGGTGCTCCAGGATTTTCACCCGGTGTCGGACGGTTGCATCGCTCTTGATCGGGCCGAGGGCAAGAGATATCTCGCGGATGACGCCCATGACCGAGTCGTGGATGATTTTCAGCACCGGGTTGGCGGCCAGCTCGGCGAGCATGTCGTGGAACCGCATGTTGACCTGCGCGACGTGGTGCCAGTCCGCGGCGGCTGCGTAGGCGACGGCGGCGTCGACGTTCGCGGCGAGTCGGTCAAGATCCGCCTCGGTCGCGCGTTGGCTGACCACCCGTACGACCGTGCTACTGAGCCACAGTCGGGCCTCGGTCAGGTCGGCCAGCGAAAAGGCCGCCAAGTGCATCATGTCGGCGAGGCTCTGCGTGACGATCTCCGGTCGGCCGGTGCAGACGAAGGCGCCGCCGTAGCGGCCCTTGCGCAGCTCGATCATCCCGGTGATCTCGAGCATCCGCAGTGCCTCGCGCACCATATTGCGGCTGACCTGGAACTGTTCGGCCAGCGCACGTTCTGACGGCAGCCTGTCGCCGACCCTTACCTCCCGCCGGCTGATGAGGTCCCGAAGCTGGCGGATGACCTCGTCGAAGGTCCGGCTGGGGCGAGCTGGCGAGACGAGAGGACCGTCCGACGCGATCATCACCCCGGCTGCCCCGAGCCCGACACCCCGGGGCTCCATTCTCAGCTCTGTTGCGGCCGCCTCGGCGGCTCGGCTGGTCATGCCGGCCGCGTCCGCCAAGTCCGCTGTTGTGGAGGCGTCGGCTGTTGGGGGCAGCTCCTCCGCCGAGTCGGGCGGGGCACCGACGGGGGTCGGTGGTCCAGACGTCACAAACAGCCTCCCTCTCGGTACTACGCGACGGTCTATGGTACGACCTTTGGGTTGGCGTTCATGGCAGCGCCCGCGCCTCGACAACCCGCAAGCCCGGTCGGGCACCCGAAGACGGCGGTGCCTGGTAGACCCCGGCGCGTCGCCGGCGCCCTGCGGTTCCTCCCCGCTTCGATTGACCACGCCCACCAATATGGTTATATGGTTGAACCATGAGCTTCGCCAGCGTGGCCAGCGCCAGGATGCGCCTGATGTTCACGCCATGGCTAGCGCGTCGTGAGCGGGCGGGTGTCCCCAGTCGGCGGTTCGGGTCGGCGGGACGGCCACGTTGAGTGCCGGCTCGCGACCGGTCAACGGGAACGGATCGCCGGCGGGTGAGGGAACGAGCGAATCCGTCACGTACGAGGTGGTCGACGGCACCACCGCAGTCGTGACGCTCAATCGGCCAGATCGGTTGAACGCCCTGACGTATGAGCTGATGGCGCGCCTGGAGGGTCTGCTCGAGCGCGCGGCGACCGATGACGCGGTCCGCGCGGTCGTCATGACGGGTGCAGGCCGCGGGTTCTGTGCCGGCGCCGACCGGGACATGCTGGTGGGCTTGGGCCGTCGCGGCACCGTTCACGCCGACGTGGTGCGGACCCAGCGCAACATGCGCACCGCACTGCTGCTGCATGAGATGCCGAAAGTGACGATCGCCGCCGTCAACGGAGCGTGCGCGGGTGCCGGACTGTCCTGGGCGTGTGCCTGCGACCTGCGCTACGCCGACGTCACCGCGGTCTTCGTCACCGCCTATGCAGCCGCCGGTCAGTCCGGCGACTACGGCGGGACCTGGACGCTGCCGCGCATCGTCGGTCCCGGGCTCGCCCGCGAGCTGTACTTCACCGGCGTCCGGGTGGACGCCGCGCGGGCACTGCAGATCGGCCTGGTCGAGGACGTCGTCCCGGCGGGCACTGCGCTGGCGCACGCGCTCGGCGTGGCCCGTCAGGTTGCGGCCGCGCCCCCGCTGGCGGTGGAAACGATGAAGGCGAACTTCCGGGACGGGGAGCGGTTGGGGTTCGCCGACCACCTGGCGGCGGAGGCCGAGCGGATGGCCCGCAACTCCCGTACCGACGACGCGGCAGAGGCCGAAGCCGCCCGCCGCGATCGGCGGCCGGCCGTCTACCGCAGGCGATGAAAGCCCATGGCACAGCCGCCGGAGACGACGCCGCTCGCGGCCGGGTCCTGTTTGCCGCAATTCCCCGAGGGCAATCCGACGTTCGGCAAGGAGCCCGGTGACGTCGCTTATCGTGCGTGGCGGAACAGTGGTCGACGGAACCGGCGGACCAGGCCGGCGCGCGGACGTCAGGGTCCGTGACGGACGCGTCGTCGAGGTGGCCGCGGGCCTGCACCCGGACGGCGAGCCGGAGCTGGACGCCTCCGGGGCCATCGTCGCCCCGGGTTTCATCGACACCCACACCCACGTCGACCCACAGGTGTTCTGGGATCCGGCCGCGGACCCACTGGCGGTGCACGGCGTCACCACCGCGCTGACCGGCAACTGCTCACTGTCGCTGGCCCCGGTCCGGCCCGAGCACCGAGACGCGGTCCGTGACCTGTTCTGCTACGTGGAGGACCTACCCGCCGACGTCTTCAACGAAGCGGTCGACTGGGGCTGGTCGTCGTACCCCGAGTACCGGGACGTCCTGCGCCAGCGTGGGTTCGGTGTCAATCTCGCCGCCCAGGTCGGGCACACCCCGCTGCGGATGTGGGTGATGGGAGAGGCCGCCTGGGAACGCCCGGCGACCGAGACGGAGCGGCGGGCCATCGCCGGCGCGCTCGACGAGTCGTTGGCCGCCGGCGCCTTTGCCCTGTCCACCTCGTTCTTCGACGAGGACGCAGGCAAGCGCCCGGTGCCGTCCCGCCTCGCCGACGACGAGGAGTTCGCCGCCCTCCTCGCCGTTGTCGCCGACCACGGCGCCTTCCTCTCCTACATTCCCAACGTGGCGCGGCGGCGCTTTCACGACGACGTCGACCGGATGGCCCGGCTATGCCGTCCCCGCGGGGTGCTCGCCACCTACAACGGTGTCGTCCACGACGACCAGCACCCCGACCAGCTCCGGTCGGCGCTGGACCG
Source organism: Protofrankia sp. Cr2 (assembly GCF_963555885.1). NCBI lineage: Bacteria > Bacillati > Actinomycetota > Actinomycetes > Frankiales > Frankiaceae > Protofrankia > Protofrankia sp. Cr2. The sequence continues at coordinate 17,224 of NZ_CAUVXG010000033.1, read as the reverse complement.
GGCGGCCGCGCTACAGGCGCAGGGCGACCTCGTCTACCCGCAGATCACCCCCCGCACCATGGACATCCGATTCAACTGGTTCGGCGGGATGTCGTTCTTCGCGTTGGCCGCGGGATGGCACCGAATCGTGCAGGCACCGGCCGCAGAGAAGCGCCGACTGCTCGCCGACCCGCAGTGGCGGGCGGTGGCCCGCGCGGAGTGGGACAGGGTGCCCCGCACGATGTTCCGCCATCACGAGCACGGCATGCTGCGGCTGGTCTCCGTGACCCGGCCGGAACATGAAAAATGGGTCGGCCGCACCTTCGCCGACCTGGTCGCCGCCCGTGGCGGCCACCCCTCCGACGTCCTCGCCGACTGGCTCGTCGACAACGATCTCAACCCGGGCATCGTCGCGGTCGGCGTCTACAACGCCGACGTCGACGCGGTCGCCGAGGCATTGACGCATCCGGCCGCCATCATCTCCAACAGTGACGCCGGGGCGCACCTGCAGATGATGTGCGCCGCCGGCGACACCACGCTGGTACTGACGCGGCATGTCCGCGAGCGCGGCGACCTGACCCTCGAAGACGCCGTCCACCAACTCACCGGCCGGCAGGCGCGACTCTTCGGCTTCGCCGGCCGGGGCGTGGTCGAGGTCGGCGCGCACGCCGACCTCGTCGTGTTCGACCTCGACGAGCTGCGCTACCACCCGGAAGAGTTCGTCGACGATTTGCCTGGCGGGGCCAGCCGGCTACGCCGGGCAGGCGGTGGCTACCGGGCCACGATCGTGTCAGGTGTGCTGACCCAGGAAACGGACCACGCAACCGGCGCGCATCCCGGAACGCTGCTCGACGCCAGGCGCTAAAGGCCACGCCAAGATTGGAGCGTCGCTATAACCACTTGAACCCTGCGCTTGCCACACGTCCCGCTCCCGCAGCGCCGCGACCTCCGCATCCCGCGCCGCGTCCGCCGCGACGAGCCGGGCGTTCTCCGCCACCAGCCCCGCGACCCGGGCACACAGCCGGGTGTTCTCCATGACCGCGTCCAGCGACACGCCACCCTCAGCGGGGCCTGCCTCCGGCTCGGTAATCGTCATGTACCGCATCAAACCACCTCGACGAGCCCGACATAATGCACCGCAGCCGGCGTGTCACCACCAACCCCCGCCGGCCCCACCCCGAACCGTCCACCCACCGCACTTCAGACTACGTACCAACAAGGCACTGCGGGCCGTCGGCGAACGCGCGAATGCCCTTCTGAAGCATTTCAAGGCCCTGCCGAACATCAGCCTCGACTCCTGGAAGATCGGTCTCATCGCGAAAGCCGCCCTCGTGATCCTCCACATCGAGCACGGCCGCACCACCTGACAGCCGACACGGGAACACACCATTGATGTTACGCAACGCAACGGATGGTTACGCGGAAAGGCTCATTCACCACAGCAGCTCGCGGCGGTTTGGTACCAGCACCTGCATGCCGATACCGAAGGACCTACCTTCATCTCCGCAACAGCATGGTCGCTGTCGAGCCTTCCGTCTTCTACATCAGAACCTCATCCAGTTCCCTTCAGGACACACCAACCCCGACTCCGACGGAGGGCTGCAGCGGGTCAACGCAAGAATCCGGGCACGTACCCGCGGCGCGACCTTCGGCGGCCCGCCGGGCTTCGGAACGTTTTCCAACCCGCGCATTCCGAACTTGTCGTAACGATCCAGTTAGGTGTACACCGTCGGTTTCGTCACCGACACCCACCTCGTGATCTCCGCGACGGAACGGCCGTCATCGCGCCACAGGACCATGCGGCACCGAGATGCCAACGTCGCACTGATGCTCCGATCCGAAGCAACCCGCTGCAGCTCGGCGCGTTCAAGGCCAGTCAAGGCCATAGTCCAACTTAACAGTAATCGCCGTTAGAAGTAAAGCCAGAGCTATTACGAACCACTAGCTTAGCTAGAGCCGGCGACGAAGCCTAAGCGGCTGATTTCACTCTGTGGGTGTGCGCAGGCGTTCGGTCAGGGTCGCAAGGGTCGCGACGATCTCCTGCCGTCGAGCAGGTGTCGCTGCAGGCGCGACCATCATCCGCCCGGCCTCTTCCATGAGTGCGACAAAAAACTGCGCAAGCACAGCTGGCGAGAGCGCGGGTATTTCGCCACGCTTTAGCGCAGTCGCGATGTATGTCTCGATGAAGTTAGTGGCGTACTGCGTCTCGACCGTCCGCCACTCCTCCCAACCGAGTACTTTCGGACCGTCGACAAGCAAGATTTGCCTCACGTCGGGGTTCGTCGTCCCATCGAGGAAGCCCGCAATCAGCTCACCGAAGCGAGGCCACACGTCGCCTTCGATCGATCGAGGATGCTTGGCTCCGACTCGCTCGCCGAGCTCAAGCTGGACCTGATGTACAACCGCTCGGAAGAGGTCCTTCTTGCTGGCGAAATGATGGTACACCGCGCCCTTGGTGAGCCCGACGTCTTCAGCGATTTCATCAAGTGAGGTGTGCCCATAACCGCGTCGCACGAACGCCGTGCGCGCCGCAGTAATCAATGCGCCGCGCGTTTCCCTGGCGAGTTCATCGCGCCGAGTGTTCCGACGCGCCGTGTTTACGGAGTTTTCGATCTGTGGATTAGTTCGCGCATTCATGCGTATACCATATCGCCGAGCGGCCAGGCCGTGCGTTGTCAACTGTGGCCCGGAGTCGGACCGCAGCTCGCGGCGACGGCGGAGGACTCAGCTTCCTTGGCAATGGATAGAGCGTGAGTAGGATCGAAGCCCTCTTCGCGTGATCCAGGACCGGCGCGGTGAGCGCCCGTACCGATCGCGCACCGTCGGCGAGGTTCGCCGGCTCGTAGGAGCCGATGAGCTGGAGGTGCAACTTCTGTACGCGCACTCCCGGTTGACCGTTTGCATGCTTCAGCGCCTCCTGCATGGCGGCCTCGAACGCCGATTGAGCTTCGTCGGCGACGCCGACGGAATACCCGCGATTGCGGATACGAGCAATCCTGGTCCGGGCGCCAGCAATGTCCGCGCCGGGGCAGCGTGTTCAGGATGGACCGTATACAGCGTTCGCCGTGCTCACCAACATGGTGAAGCGAAAGCGCGCAAAAAAACACAGCGTCGCCACTCGGGAGAATCGCATCGATCCCGATCCGGGCCGAGTTATACGCCGCGAAGTGACTGAAAACAGCGCCCTTCGGTCGGCCGGTGGTGCCCGACGTATACTGGATCACGAACGGCGACTGTGCGTCGACTTCGGGGAGCGCGTCGCCGAGATCAGGTAGCTCGTCGAACATTTCTAACAGGGAGACGGCACGTCCACCTTGTGACACCAGGGCAAACGCCCGCTGGAGTAGGGCCGACCCTCGGTACTCAGGCACCGTGAACACAAGGGCAATCTCGGCGCGATGCAGCAACGAACTCGCCTCTTCGTCGATAAATGCCGGGTTTAGCGGCACCAGCGGAGTGCCGGCGAGCGCACACGCGTACATCGCCGTGACCCATTCGGGTGAATTCGGTGCCCAAATAGCGACTGCCTTCCCGGGCGGGACAACCGCACGGATTCCACGTGCCAGTCGTACTGACCTGGTGGCAAGTTCGGAGATAGCGTCCCGTGGAGTAGTGTAGATCGATTCACGTTGTGCTCTACGTTCTCCGCTACGGTGGCTATTATGCCGCGGATAGTTCGAGGTTGTCCAGCCTGGCTGGCGGCTGGGTGCCGGCGAGTTTCGGTGCGGGTGTGGTAAGTTCTTTCATGGATTTTTCGGAGAGGTAGCGGCGGTCGGAGACCTGCCATTCGTCGTGGGCTTCGATGAGAACGGCGCCGGCGAGGCGCATGAGGGCGTCACGATTCGGGAAGATGCCGGCGACGTCGGTGCGTCGCTTGAGTTCGCGGTTGAGGCGTTCCAGGGGATTGTTGGACCAGATTTTCCGCCAATGGGCCTGGGGGAAGTCGGCGAACGCGGTCAGGTCTGCCTTCGCGTCGGTGAGCATCGCAGCGACGGCCGGAAACTTGGCCTCGAGGAGGTCGGCGACGACGTCGACCTGGGCCCGCACCAGCTCGCCGGTCGGCTGAGCGAAGATCGTCCGTACGGTCGCCGCGACCATCTCCGCGGCATGCTTGGGGACCCGCACGGCGATGTTGCGCTGCAGGTGGACCCGGCACCGCTGCCACGCCGCGCCGGGCAGCACCTTGGCCACCGCGCCGGTCAGCCCCCGATGCGCATCGGAGATCACCAGCCGGACGCCGTCGGAGCCGACGACCAGGCCCCGGTCGCGCAGCGAGCGCAGGAAGTCGACCCAGAACACCTCGCTCTCGCTGTCCCCGACGTCGCACCCGAGGACCTCACGGCACCCTTCGGCCGACACCCCGGTCGCGATCACCACTGCCTGGGACACGACCCGGCCATCGATGCGGACCTGCAGTAGGTCGCGTCGAGGTAGACGTAGCAGAAGCCCACATGGTCCAACGGCCGGCCCCGCCAGGCGGCGACGTCGCGGTCGAGCGCGGCGCAGATCCTCGACACCTCGGACTTGGAGATCGGGACCACGACATCGCCGCGAGCGAGTGACGATCGAGCCAGGAGAGCGCTTGTCTCATGGGATGCTCACGTCCGTTGCGAAGCACAGCTTCTACCACTGACGTTTCGGCCAGCGCAATGCTTGTGTCAGCGGAAAAATAGGCGAGGGATCCGATTTGTCACGGGGCGTCCTTCATGTTTGGGTCTTGCCGAGCAGCTCGGCAAGCCGATGAGTCGGAATGTTGTTGGTCAAGAAGTCATCGACGTAGTTGAGGTTCGGAGGTGACATGTGGACCGCAAGAACGAGGAGCGCGCCGAGCCGTAGCGCTTGGAATATTTGCGCGAAGTCCCAAGCTTCGAGCGGATGCTTGGTCACGCGTTCGTAGTGGGCGGCAGTGGCGGCAGCCTCGGGAATCCCCGCAAGTCGTGGGACCTGATTGATTTCAGCAGTAACGCCGTCGATGAGCGTGAAATAGGCGAGATCGAACTCCGGCGGCGCGAGATAGGCCAGTTCCCAGTCAAGCACTGAGGCGACATGCCCGTCGCGATAGATGATGTTTCCGGGACGCGCATCCCCCCAGCACAGTACTAGCCGCTTTGCTGCGCAGGAAGTTTTCGTGACGTACTCGAGCCCTTCCTCTAGTACGGGAAGTGGGCCTAGGTCGGCCCAATCCAACCATCGTCCAATCTTCGCTGCCTCAGCGGCTACTGCTTCGTCGACGGTCTCGGGGGAACCGACTGAACTCGGCAGTTCGAGTCTTTGCCAGTCAAGCCGATGTAGTGCAGCCATCACATCGACCGCCTCCCACCACATCTGCTCGCGCCGTGCGAGTGTGGCGTCGAAGAACAGTCCATGGCCGTGAAAGCCGGGGTACCTGCCTGACGCGACAACACCTTCGACTTTCTCCATGATGAAGAAAGGCGACCCCAGCACAGTGTCGTCGGCCTCGTACGCGATCGGTCTCGGCACTGGGACTGTTGTTGATCCGAGCTCACGCATGACGTCGTACTGGAACCGGAGATCGTAATCTGGCAGCAGGACGGCGCCGGATGGCATGCAGCGAACGACATACGAACGCTCTGGGATTCCAGGGTTCTCGTACCCGACAAGGTCGAACAGGTACGTCTCGTTTGAGAACCCTGAACTTGCAGGGACGAGAGGACCGAGCGTTGCGTCATCGGGTTCGGATGGTTGATCGCGCCACCACCGCTGGAGTGCGGCTCGCCGTTCCTCGAGTTCTTTCTCGGACGTCACCATCGGGGGGCTCTCCGTCGGTCGCCGTGACTTGGTGCGCCTTCGCCCCACGCGAACCATGTCAGCGGTTCGCGGGTGTCGCCAACGCGGCGCCATCGCCCTTCGACCTGGGGGTTGGGCATCGGCATAAAATCAACCATGCGCCCGCGCGGATCGGGCAGAAACTCCCACTGTTGGCCACTTGCCGTGAGGTCGATACCGGCTACCCACGTCCCCGTCTGGTCGAAGGTAACCTGCGCGTCGATGTCGTGACTGGTGAACACCTCTGTCTTTTCGTTGGCAAGCAGCGCGAACGCGAGCTGCTCATGGCCGACGAGGAAATGACCGAAGTCCAGCGAGCCGTCGGTGTACCGGGTAGCCCAGGTGTACCAAAGAATATGCGCCTTGTCGCCGACCAGGATGTCGTTGCCGTCGTACATCTCACCATGCATGTACACGTCGTCCATGCCCAGGAACCCGCCGACCTCGCGCCCGAGAATGGTTCCCTCTACTTCGTAGAGCTGTGACAAGTAGGCCATCCCGCGTTCCCGCGCGGGCAGGTGCCACTGAGTCCCTGGCGGAACGAGCCGTCCCGTGAGGTCGAGGGTGTCTCCCTCGGTCCAGGTGAATGCCGTTGCGGTGGCTTCGATGTGGAATGGTTCGCCTTCGGCGGCGGGATCGCTTTCGAAGCGAAAGGTACCGTCTTGCGTTCCACGGGTGACTCCGGTGGCCCGCGCGGAATGGCGGCTGGCGGGGTGCACCTTGAGGTCGGTGTTGTCGATGGTCGACTGCAGCAGGAACCGCTCGCGTCCACCGTTCCCGGCGTAGATGCGCCTCATCGCGCTGAACAGGTCGCCCTCGAGATCACGCAAGGTCCCGTACAGGTAGGTTGTCGATAGTGGTAGCCCGAGCAGGGGCACGTCGAGCGCGATCTCGTCGGGGTCCGCGCGGTGCGGGCCGACGACGGTGCGATAGTCGAATTCGCCTCGCCTGGGCAGGTTTTCGGTATAGCGCATGAATTCGCCGTCCTTTCTACTACGCGTCCTGGACCCGCGCCTCGTGGTTGAGCCCGGCGACCTCGGGGCGGCGGACGATCAGGCTTTGGCTTGCGAGGGCGAGTAACGTGCCGTCTTCGGCCCACAGATGTGCGGTTCCGTGTGCGAGACGGTCGGCGATCCCGTCAATCTGACAGCTCAGGAGCACCCATTCCGTTGGCGCGCCGGCGCACACCCGCAGTGTGTTGTCCAGGCTCGTGCCCGCGGCGGGTCGACCCAGTGACTGTGAGGTGGCGAGCGGGAGGAAGTCTGCTACGACGGCAAGTTCAGCCGCCGTATACGCTCGTTTGCCGCCGGGCAGCCGGAACCACAGTGCGAAAGAGCCCGATCCGGGGGTTCCGTCGAGCTCGGGCCAGGTACGGCCCGATGCGAGTCTGATCTCGGTGAATTCCAGAATGGTGTCGGTCGTCTTCGAAGCGACCGCGTGCATTGCGCAGTCGACCGCCGGGGGAACGTCGGGGGCCTGAAACAGCGAATGCCACCGGCTGGGTCGCGCTTCGACAAGTGCCGCTTGAACGGTGAGCAGTGTGCGCTCGTGCGACCGAAGCACCGCCCGCGCCTGCGTCGTATGTCGTCCAGCTTGGTGTTCGACGGCGATAGACACTCGCGTGCCGATCGTCGCGGTGTTCTGATACTGCGCCGTTGCGCACACGGGAGTGCGTCCGGTGCTTGAGGCCATCGCGTTCAGGGTGATGCCGAGCGCGGCGCCGCCGCTGAGCAGCCCTGCGGGCGACGTGAGTTTCGGGACAACATCAAGCTCCCAGCGGGATGGGTGTTCCGTTGCCCGTGGGCAAAGGAGCGTAGCGAACGTCACCCGAGGTGCTCATGGCTGATGCCGTATCTGGGCATCTCACCGATTACCCACGGTTCGATCACGCCATGTCCGCGTTCGCCATCACAAGTACAGTCGACCGCGATCTCCTCGACCGAGTAGAGCTCATCGAGCACGGCTTTGTCGGTCAAGTCAAGCTTTTCGCCGCCTACGACCAGCGGAGCGCCCATGTACTTACCGTGCCACCAACCGCGGAAGCCGAAATAAGCTCCGCCTCGGAAATAGAAAACAAGATTCTTCCAGCTGCAGGTGATCTGTTTCTTAGTCCCGTCAGCAAGCAGGACACTCGCTTCCAACCCGCGGGCTCGGCGCGTACCGGCAAAGAACTCGAAGTTGAGCTCGAGGTCAACAATGGCAATCGGAGGGCGCCCGGTCTCGGTCGGGAAGGCGACGAAACCCTCACTGCTACCAGTGCTCGATGGGACGGGCGTCCCGTCGGGTCCTTGGGTGAACGTCGAACTGACCGCGAAGCCCGGGAAGATTAGATTCAGGTATCCGTGCAACAGCCCGGCCGGTGTCGGGCTAGCCGGTCGCAGTCCAGTCTCGGGCTGACCCGATGCGTCGTCGAAAAGGAATGAACCCTCGGGCGGCACGCCCGCGATACCCCGCACCCCCCACGAACGGTCCCGATACCCGTACGAATTGTCTGCATCAATCGTGTGGGTCACGCCTTCGACCGTCACGGTCCCGCTGGTCCTACCCGGCTGGTAATACCGCAGAGTGTGGTTGCTCGTGATCCCGTTGTCTCGACGGAATCCGGGACTCCCAACGACGGGTGGGAAGTACCCCTCGTAGAGGAGGTCGCAACTGACACCGTAGTCGTTGTCCAGCAGCGCGACCCGGATTTTCTTGAGCGGCTCGATGATGTCCCAAACAACGGGGCCCACGGTGGTCGACTCGATACCGGGCCGCAGGTCCCGTGACGCGCGGACGTTGTACTGCCAACCTGGTACCGCGATCGTCGCGAATGCGTCCATAACGTTGCGGTTGGGGTACTTACCGATGCCGATGCCCGCCATCACCGAGCCGTTCGTCGCGTACCCGACGACGTAGCCCTTTTCGGTCCAGTTACGGTCGGTGGTGGTCACCTCATCGAACGTGGCGACCGCCTGGTGGTGTAGGTATTCGTCGGCTGACGTGAGGACCACCCGCGCACCGCTCATAGTTTCGCTCCATCCTGCAGCTGGCGCTGCAGCTCAAATTTCTTTACCTTACCCGCGGCCGTGAGTGGGAATTCGGCCACGAAATGCCACTCGCGCGGGACCTTTATTGTCGCGAGACGTTCCGATACGTAGTCGCGGAGTTCGTTCTCGGTGACTACGGCGCTGTCGTTCAGTCGCAGAAATGCAGCGGGCCGCTCTCCCAACCGCCGGTCAGGTGCCCCGACGACCGCCGCGTCGAAAATTGCCGGATGTGCCAGCAGCACATTCTCGATCTCGCGAGGGTAGACGTTCTCTCCGCCGACGATCAGCACATCCCGAATACGACCGTGGAAGCTGATCAAACCTCCTTCGTCCATCGAGCACAGGTCGCCGGTGCGTAACCAGCCCGCCGCGTCGATAGCCTCGGCTGTCGCGGAGGGATCGTCCCAGTATCCGTCCATGACGAGTTTGGATCGGGTGCAGAGTTCGCCGATTTCGTCGAAAGCCGCGGTCTCGTCAGACTCTGGCCGACGGATCCGTACCTCACGGTTGGGTAACGGGCGCCCGATCGTGGTCGCCTTGACCTCGGCCGGGTCGCCGCGTCGTGTCTGGGTGATCGACGGCGATTCCGACTGCCCATAGCCAACGAGCATCTCGATGCCCAGGGTGGATTCGATGTCGCGCACCAGCGCCGGAGAAATCGCGGAGCCGCCGCCGAGCAGCGTCCGCAAGGTCAGGGACCGCGACCGAAATGAAGGTTCGGCGAGGAGGTCGACAGCCATCGTGGGCACGACCCCGACCATCGTCGCCCTTGTCGACTCGAGTGCGTCGAGCAGCGACAGGGGGTCGTAAGCCGGAAGCAACGTCAAAGCGCCTCCGACCGAAAGCGAACCGAGCACCATGCTGACCGTGCCCGCGACATGATGTAGCGGAAGCGGCGTGCAGTACACCTGGTTAGGTCCGTCGTCGATTCCCAGCGCGCACATCCGGGCCACGTTGAAAGCTGCGCGATGGCTGAGAACCGCGCATTTGGGTCGGCCGGTGGTGCCCGAAGTGAATTGCAGGAGAAATGGTGCGATTGGCTCGACCACCGGTAATTCTATCGAGACTGGGCGGGGTCCAGGTGGCCATCCGTCGTGTGGTGTGCGAGCGTGCAGGTTGAGGACGGCACTAATGCCAGCTACGTGGGTCGATATCTCGTTCGCCTGCGCAAGCAGTGGCTTACCTCTGGCTTCGGGGACGGCGAATACGAGCTTTACCCTGCTGTGGCCGAGCATCGCAGTCACTTCGGCCGGGGTGAGCGCCGGATTCAACGGCGTGAGAACAACCCCCGCAAGCGCGGCTGCGTATTCGAGCACGACCCAGTCAATGCTGTTCGGCGCCCACACGGCGACCCGCTCCCCCGGCGAGACGTGGGTCAACAATGACATCGCGCCCGTGGTCGCCTCGTCGAACAGTTGTCGATAGGTGCGCGTCACGAGCCCGTGTGAGCCAGCAAAATTCAGGGCGGTGGCGTCGGGCGTTCGCTCGCATTGTCGACGCAGGACATCGCCGACGCTGCTGTCAACCAGCGGCACCGACGTGTCACTAGCCCAGTACGCCGCGATGCCTGCGGGGATGGAGGTGGTCAACCGCCGACCCCTGTCCCAACGCGGTGCGCGCCCTCAAACATGCTGTTTGCTTTGTCGTCAGGGTAGAAGCGCCGAGCCCAACGCCGCATCTCGGTGAAGCCCTTACCCTCTGCGGTGGCAAGACCCGCCGGCTCGGTGTACTGCATCCGGCGCCAAATCTCGACGTCGTTGACCACCTGGCGTTTTGTCTCGTGCAGTCTTCGAAGTAACTTCTCCGGCAGGGCATCTCCGGTGTCACCCGGAAGCCTTGGCAGCCACACGGTCGAGTACACGGTGCAGTGCTTGTCGTCGATTGGGGTGACCGCCAGGATCGTCCGCGCTGCGTCCGCGCCTTCGAATGCCGAGAACGTGATGCCCACGCCAGAGAACAGGTTGTGGAGCGTCACCTTCGCTGGTCCCGTGGGCGTGAGCCACGTCTTTTCTTTCCCCGCACCGTAAGTGAGGTCCATCGACGCTCGGAACCATGTCTCGCCTTGCTCGTTACCGAGGATCTCGGGAAGCGCGCTGCGATGGACATACTTGAAGTGTGCGAAGTCGACGCCGTTCTCAATCATGTATTGCGGGTGCATCGTCACGTCGTCGACCGTTGACGCTGCTTCGGGATAGGGGCGGTAGTGGTCAGCCGGGCTTAGCCCTTGGTCGGACACATCAGTGAACAAGTCCGGCACATCCCAAAGCGGGTCCCTGCCGTGGACGTCGTGCCACACGAACGCCACGCCGTGCTTCTCGAAGGCGACCCAGGGCTGCACCTTTCGAGCGTAGTTCGGTCGGTCCTGGTACGGAATGAGCGCGTTAGTGCCTTCCGGGGTCCACTGCCAACCGTGGAACGGGCACACGATATTTTCGCCGTCGACGCACCCCCCGTACCCTAAGTGCGCTCCAAGATGCTGACAGTATGCGCTGAGCACAACCAGTCGACCAGACTCCGTACGGAACGCAACGAGGTCATTGCCGCACAGCTTGAAGGGCGACACATCGCCGACCGCGTACTGCCCTGACCAGCCGATCTGGAACCAACCGGTCGGACGCATCGACAGTGCCATCTCGTTGTCCATTCTTAACGCATAATCTCGCATACTTGGAGTATCTCATGGTGCCACGCGTGTTGCGGATGGTCAACCCGAACCGTGCCTGGTCAGGTCGTTTGGGGTAGCCAGGGGTTGCCGTCGGCGAGTTGGATGAGTGCCTGGTAGGTGTTGATGTGCTGGTCGGGGGAGGGCCGCGACCTGGAGCACGATCTGGACAGCGCCTACCTGTCGACGCGCGGATGGCCACGGCGCGGGCAGAGCGCGTACGTGCTCGGCGACGGCCGGCCAGCGGTGAGCCCTGATGAGCAGCCGGTCCCGATCGCGAGTCTGGCGAAGGTGCTGACTGCCTACCTCGTGCTCAAGCACCACCCTCGCCGCGATGGTGGCGACCCGCAGCGACGTGCTTCCGGTCGCCGGTGAGGTCACCAACACCGACACCCTGCTCGGCCAGGACGGACGATCACCCGGTGCTGCTGCTGTGCGGCTCGACCGCGGGAGTCGGCAACGCGCCGAGCGTCCCGGTCACGGCGATCGTGGCGAAGTTCGGCGGCGGGTTCGCGGTCGAGGTCGTGCGCGCCGACGCGCGACGCGAGCTGGTCGCTGTGAAGCTCGGTCTGTTCGACACCGCACACGGACGAGTCCAGGTCGACGGCGATCTGGCGGCATCGTCCGCATCGGGAGAGTCGACACGGCACGGCTGAGCGACCGCGAGCTGTCGCTGCTGCGGGCTCGCGGGATCGGGTTCGTCTTCCAGCAGTTCTTCCTGGCCGAACATGCCACGGTGCGGGAGAACGTCGCCGACGGGTTGCTCTACGCCGGCGTCCCCGCCGCCGAGCGGTTCCGGCGCGCGGACGAGGCGCTCGAGGGGTCGGCCTCGGGCACAGCACCAAGCTGCGGTGGAACCCTGAGGACACGTGGATCTGGTCAGAGCAGACGGCCCACCCGGAGATCATCGACATCAAGACGTTCACTCAGGCGCAGCAGCTCCTCGCGGGCCGGGGACGGGGCTCAGGTGACCAGAAGGTCCCGCGGACGCGCCAGCCCTACGCGCTGCGAGGCGCGGTCCACTGCGGTGTCTGTGATCGCAAGATGCAGGAGCACACCGTCCGCGGAGCCGCCTACTACCGTTGCCGCTACCCGCAGGAGTATGCCCTGGCGAACACGATCAGCCATCCGGCGAACGTCTACGTCCGCGAAGACGCCGTCGTACCCGCCCTGGACAGCTGGCTCGCCACCACGTTGAAACCGCCGCGGCTCACCGACACCCTCGACGCCATGGCCGCGACCCAAACCGGGCCAACCGGAAACGACCAAGCCGCCGACCGCGCCCACCGCACGATCAAAGACTGCACGACCAAGATCGCCCGCTACCGGGCCGCACTGGAAGCCGGCGCCGACCCTGCCCTCGTCACCGACTGGATCGCACAAACCCAAGCCGAACGCGCTACCGCCGAACGCCAGCTCCGCGACACCACCGACCACACCGACAGGCGGACGACCCGGGACGAAATCGCCGCCATGGTCGAGGCCCTCGGCGACATGCTGATCATCCTCGCCGAAGCCGACCCCGCCGACAAGGCCGAGATTCGCGCAGCACCAACGCACCGTGGAGGTCCGAGGGCTCGGCCCCCGGGCAGGCATAAACGAGACGACCTGGTGCGAAGCACACAGGACGTCTGGAGGCGAGTGTCCGAGGGGGGACTTGAACCCCCACGCCCTTAGAGGGCACTAGCACCTCAAGCTAGCGCGTCTGCCATTCCGCCACCCGGACATGCATGCCCTGCCGGACCTGCAACGGAACAGACTCTACACGGCTGACACCCCTGTTGGTGCGGGGGTCTTGCCACACCGACAGGCAGTACATGATCTTTAGAGCGCCCGGCGATAGGGGCGTGGATGAAGGAGCTGGGCTGGGGTGCGTAGATCGCGAGGTGCGAGGAGGGAGGCACCCTGGTAGTGGGTGTCGACCGACGACAACGTGGCGAGGTGCGTGCCCCGGCCCCGCGACGCCGCGTCCCTATTGCCGGTCGCTCTTAATCCCCGACGTTCCACGATGGCGTCCGTCTCCACGATCTGGTCGACCGCATCCGCGACCAGGCCGCGCACTGACCGATCAAGGGTCGGGCTGGGCGATACGGTCGACGATCCATGCGGTGAGCCGGCAAGGCGGAGAAGGCCCGGATAGCCGAAGGCCCGGATAGTGGTGTTCTATCCGGGCCGACGCGCGGGCGGCAGCTCTCACATGTCTGCTTCGCCACGCTGTTCTCGCTGGTTCACCAGGCCCGCACCGGCCGCTATGACAGATCGCGAGCGTGCGACAGAACTGCTTCGATCTCGGCCGCGGCGACGCCTCCATAGGCGCTGCTCAGCCGCGCCGGGGCAGTACCGGGGTCGAGCCGCCACTGCTGTGGTCCCGAGGTCTCCAAGACCAGGGTCGCGATGAGAGAGCCCAGCTGGGCGGCCCGCTCCCAGGCCAGGCCACCCTCGACCCCGGCCAGGAAGCCAGCCCGGAACGCATCGCCGACACCGGTGGGGTCGACGATCTCCTTGGCGGGCACGACGTCGACGTGAATGCTCTTTCCATTGCCGACGAGCAACGCGCCCTTGGCGGACAAAGTAGTGACCCGCAGTTCCACCCGCTCGGCGATCTCCGCCTCGCTCCACCCGGTCCTGCGGATGAGCAGCTCCCATTCGTACTCGTTGGTGAACAGATATTTCGCACCGTCGACGAGGGACCGACACTGGTCGCGGTCGAGCCGGGGCAGCTGCTGAGACGGATCAGCGACGAACGCGATACCCAGCTGTCTGGCCTCGGCGGTGTGGTTGAGCATGGCCTGCGGATCATTGGCGCCCACCAGGACGAGACCGATCCCGCGGTCGGCGACAATCGGTGCGAGCGAGATGTTCCGTGCCTCGCTCATCGCTCCTGGGTAAAACGACGCGAGCTGGCACTGGTCGTCGTCGGTGGTGCAGGTGAAACGCGCGGTGTATGCGGTGGTGCAGACAAGCAGTCCTGCGCAGTCGACCCGGTGGCGTTCCAGCCAGGAACGGTAATCATCGAAATCCTTACCAACCGCGCCCACCAGGACCGGGTTATGGCCTAGGACGCCCATGCCGAACGCGATGTTGGCGGCTACGCCGCCGCGGCGGATAACGAGGTCGTCGACGAGGAAGCTCAGCGACAGCCGGTCGAGGTGAGTGTCGAGAAACTGGTCGGCGAACCTCCCGGGAAAGCGCATCAGATGGTCGGTGGCGATCGAGCCGGTGACAGCGACGGTTCCTGCAGACATGCACTCCCCTTGTACTTCTCAGCAGACGAAGGCGGTCTGGCCGCGGAGCATCAGACACGCCCTAGTAGCGGTAGTGCTCCGGCTTGAACGGCCCCTCGATGTCGACACCGATATAGTCCGCCTGGTCCTTGGTGAGCTTGGTGAGGTCTCCGCTGAGCGCCTGCACGTGGATCCACGCGACCTTCTCGTCGAGAAGCTTCGGCAACCGGTAGACCTCGCCTGCGTACTCGGTGTGCTTGGTGAACAGCTCGATCTGCGCGATTACCTGGTTGGAGAAGCTGTTACTCATCACGAACGAGGGGTGGCCGGTGGCGTTACCCAGGTTCATGAGCCTGCCCTCGGACAGCACGATGATCGTGTGCCCATCCGGGAAGACCCACTCGTCGACCTGGGGTTTGATGGTGACCTTGCGGATGCCGGCGATGCGGGCGAGGCCGTCTATGTCTATCTCGTTGTCGAAGTGACCGACGTTGCCCAGGATCGCCTGGTGCTTCATCCGCGCCATGTGTTCGACGGTGACGATGTCCTTGTTGCCCGTGGTGGTGATGACGATATCCGCCTTGTCGACGACGTCATCGAGCCGGGCGACCTGATAGCCCTCCAGCAGTGCCTGCAGTGCGCAGATCGGGTCGATCTCCGTGATGATGACGCGCGCACCCTGGCCGGCGAGCGCCTCGGCCGAGCCCTTGCCGACGTCGCCGTAGCCGCAGACGACCGCGACCTTCCCGCCGATCAGTACGTCGGTAGCCCGGTTGAGGCCGTCGATCAGCGAGTGCCTGATGCCGTACTTGTTGTCGAACTTGCTCTTCGTCACCGAGTCGTTGACATTGATTGCCGGGAACAGCAACTCCCCCCGCGCGGCGAGCTGGTAGAGCCGGTGGACCCCGGTCGTGGTCTCCTCGGTGACGCCACGGATGCCGGCTGCAATGTCTGTCCACATCCCAGGCGCGGTGGCCAACGAGCGGCGCAGCGTGTCGAGAATTATGCGGTACTCGTCGGACACTGTCAGATCATCGGCGCCGACCGTGGGGACCGCACCCGCCTTCTCGAACTCGACTCCCTTGTGGACCAGCAGGGTCGCGTCCCCGCCGTCGTCGAGAATCATGTTGGGGCCGACCGGTTCGCCGTTGTCGGCCGTGAAGGTGAACAGTTGCTCGGTGCACCACCAGTACTCTTCGAGGGTTTCGCCCTTCCAGGCGAAGACCGGCACACCCGTCGGCTCCTGGGGTGTCCCGTCTGGTCCGACGACGGCCGCGGCGGCGGCATGGTCCTGGGTGGAGAAGATGTTGCAGGAGACCCAGCGTACCTGCGCACCGAGGGCGACCAGGGTCTCGATCAGGACGGCGGTCTGCACGGTCATGTGCAGCGAACCGGCGATGCGGGCGCCGTGCAGCGGGCGGGCCCCGGCATATTCCCGGCGCAGCGTCATCAGGCCGGGCATCTCGTGCTCGGCGAGCCGGATCTCCTTACGCCCGAACTCGGCGAGTCCGAGGTCGGCGACGGCAAAGGAAATGCCGTTGCGGCTGCGATAGATTTCCGGTGTCGTCATGGTGGTCATGCAGGTTCCCTCTCAGGCCACAGTGGTCTTACTGTCGGTAATGGTCTTACTGTCGGTGGTGGTCAGGCCGGCGGCGTCGCGCAGCGCGGCCGCCCGGTCGGTGCGCTCCCAGGGCAGGTCGACATACTCGGCCACCAGCTTGTCGATGAGCCTGCGGACCACCCGCTCGGTACCGAAGGTCTCGACGAGCACGGAAACCGGACGCGCCACCCCGACCGCGTATGCAACCTGTACCTCCACACGCGCCGCGAGCCCGGCGGCCACGAGGTTCTTCGCTACGTAGCGGGCCGCATACGCCGCGGAACGATCCACCTTACCCGGATCCTTTCCCGAGAATGCGCCACCGCCGTGCCGGGCGAACCCGCCGTAAGTATCCACGATGATCTTGTGTGCCGGCAGACCCTGGACGAACTTCCAGCGCCGACCGCTTAGAGCGCCCGGCAATAGGGGCTATTCGGCCGGGAACCGGACGAGGGAACGGCCGCCGCTGCCCCGCAGCATCGCCTCGAACGCCGCCGGCACATCCGCGAGCCCGATCTCGGCGGTGACCAAACCGCGCAGGTCGATATCCCCGCGGCGGGCATGATCGAGCAGCAGTGGGACATCCCGGTCCGGATCACAGGAACCGAAAACGCAACCCGTGAGCGTACGAGCGAGGTGGAAAACCTCCAACGCCCCGAACGACACACGATCATCCTTGGCGCCGACGCCGACCACAGTGGTACGCCCGCCGCGCCGGGTGGCACTCCACGCGGCCCGGATGGTCGCTGCCTTCCCGACGACCTCGAAGGCGTGGTCGGCACCGAGCCCGCCGGTGAGCGCCCGGACCTCCTTCGACAACGTCGGCGAGGCGACCCGAAAATGCGTCGCACCCAACCTGAGTGCGAGCTCTTCCTTCGTCTCCGCCACGTCCACCGCGATGATCGGGTCCGCCCCGACAAGCCTGGCCCCCTGGACCACCGAC
>NZ_CAUVXG010000032.1:31798-57545 GCF_963555885.1 Protofrankia sp. Cr2 | reverse complement strand
GACACCGGTTTCCGCCGCCGTGGATTCTGGCAGCGGATCATCGAACACGACGTGACCTGGATCAACGCCGTACCGGCCATCGTGACCATCCTCGCCCGCGACCCGGATGTCGGGCAGGCGCGTTCGACCAGGGTGCGTTTTGTCCGGTCCGCGTCGGCGGCGTTGCCTGTCGCGGTGCTGCACGCGTTCGAGCAGGCCACAGGCATCGGGGTACTGGAGACCTACGGCATGACCGAAGCCGCGAGCCAGATAGCGGCCAATCCGCTGCGTGGCGTGCGTAAGGCGGGCTCGGTCGGGCTGCCGGTCGCCACGCAGGTACGGGTGGTCGACGAGGACGGGCAGGGGTGCCCCGATGGTGTCACCGGTCGCGTCCAGATCCGCGGTGCCGGGGTGATCAGAACCTATGTGGGCGAGGCCGGCAACGAGCGGATTGACGCCGACGGTTGGCTCGATACCGGCGACCTGGGGTATTTCGACGCCGATCGGTACCTGTTCCTCGCCGGCCGTATCGACGACGTGATCAACAGGGGTGGCGAGAAGATCTTCCCACGTGAGGTGGAGGAAGTCCTACTGGCCGATCCCCGGGTGGGTGCGGCCGTGGTTGTCGGTCGTCCCGATCCGGTTCTCGGACAGACACCGGTTGCCTTGGTCGTACCGGCTGCCGGGGCCGACGAGAGCCTCACCGCCGATCTGGCCGCCCGCTGCGAGTCCGTTCTGGACCGGTTCAAGCGACCGGTTGCCATCGACGTCGTCGACGCGCTGCCGGTCGGACCCACCGGCAAGGTGATGCGGCGGCTCGCCTGCGACCGCCTCGATGGAAGCCAACGCCAGCGTGACCGGCTCGGATGTACGAACGGGCTCTGATGACGACAGCGACATCGAGCCCGATGCGGGCCGCTCCCGAAGGGCCGGGCTCCTCCCATGAGCGACGACCGGAGCCGCCGGTCACCCGCGCGGTCACCGCCCGACGGCCGACGCATCTGCACGACGTCGACCTGGTCCGCCTGCTGACCTTTGTCGCGGTGGTCGGCGTCCACACCACGGGCGGTACGAACCCGTTCCAGAGCGTCGGCGGTAACGCCGCTCTCATGCTGCTGCATTTCACCCGTGAGGCGTTCTTCTTCCTCACCACTTTCGTGCTCTTCCACACCCATTACGGACGTCCACTCGCGCTGGGCCGGTTCTGGCGGCGCCGGTTCCTGCTCGTCGGGGTGCCGTACGTGGTCTGGACCGTGCTCTATGCCGGCCGCGGGCTCCTCCAACAGCTGTCAGACGGCCAGATAACCGCCGCTGCGCGCACTCTCGGCTATGACTTAATCACCGGCGACGCCTGGTATCACCTGTACTTCCTGCTGGTCACCCTGCAGGCATACCTGTTGTTCCCGCTGGTGGCACGCCTGGTGCGGCGCACCGCCGGGCACCACTGGTCGCTGCTGGCAGGAAGCGCACTGCTCCAAATCGCGATCATGACAGAGGTCCACTACGGCCGGCCGTGGTCCGGGGTGGCCGGCGTGCTGGAGCAGCACTGTTACGAGCTGTTCGGGATGTACCAGTTCTGGCTCGTGGCCGGTGCGCTCGCCGCGGTCCACGGCGATCGCTTCCGCGGCTGGGTGAGTCGACACATCGGGCTCTCGGTACTGAGCGCGGCACTCGCCGCCGGTGCCGCAGAACTCTGGTACATGATCGCACGACATCACGGACAGCCGCCGTTCGACGCCGCGTCGGTCTTTCAGCCCATCATGGTGCCATGGGGATCAGCGAGCATCGTGGCCCTGTTCGCCCTGGGCTCGGTGTGGCAGCGCAGACGACGTCCAGGCCGGCTGGACTCACTCATACGCAAGGGTTCGGAGCTGTCCTTCGGCATCTACCTCGTTCATCCGGCGATCCTGGTAGGTGTGCTGACCGTCCTTCCCCACGCCCTTCCCCCACCGTGGTCAACCCTGCTGGCGATGTCTACGACCCTGGTGCTGTCGACGGCGGTGGTCGCGCTCTGCCGACCCACGCCGCTGAGCCTGGTGGTGTCCGGTCGGCCCCGACAACGGACGACAGGCTGACCTGCGCATGACCTACCGACGGGGGAATCTTCTGCTGGCCGCCACGGCGGCGATACTACTCATCGTCATCATAGCAGAACCTATCGTTCACGTAGATCGAAAACAATCAGCCATGGCGGCCGCATCGGTCACACCCAGTCAACCGTCTACCCCACCGCAGGGTGCAACCAGCAAGGCCACGATCACAGCCCAACCGCTGATCAGCCAGACCACGCAGACGATCGCGATGGGTGGGCTGCGACGCGGCTATCTGTTGCTGCGACCGGTTGGATCCACGCAGCGGCTGCCGCTGGTGGTACTTCTGCACGGTCGCGGCCTGACACCGACCGCGATGGTGGCGCTCAGCGGCCTGAGTCCGCTCGTGGCCGACGGCCACGCGATTCTTGCCGTACCCGCAGGTCTCGACCGGTCCTGGAACGCCGGCGCCGGCTGTTGTGGCACGGCGGGCCGGTCACGACCGGACGACCCCGCCTTTGTGCGCGGTGTCGTCGCCGCGGTGCTGCACGGGGAGCCGGTCGACGCACATCGGGTCTACCTCGTCGGCTACAGCAACGGCGGAAAGCTCGCGCTTCGGATGGCCTGCGAGGACCCGTCCGCCTTCGCCGGGGTTGCGACATACGGGGCCGTACCGCTGGTACCGTGCGCGCGAGGACGTGCGGTGTCGGTACTGCTTGCCGCCGGTACCGCCGACCAGGTGCTGCCCTACGACGGAGCTCTCCTGGCACGACCACCGTTGATGTCGATGGCCGCCGCGGTCGCACTCTGGCGCGAGCGGGACGGCTGTCCGGTACGGCCGGCGACCACCCGCCGGGTGGGTCCGGCCGAGATCATGATCTGGCGCGAATGCCGAGACCGTGCCGCTGTCGCCGCCGTCACCTACCACGACGTGCCACACTCCTGGCCGGCACCACCACGCGTACCGGCCGCGGCCAGTGCCGCCACCGTCATCTGGAGCTTCTTCGCCGGTCTGCCGGACGTGCCGGCCCCGCCAAACCCACCCGCCGCCACGGTCGCTCGCTCCGCCACCGGACCAGCGTGACCGCGCCGCGACCGGCCATCGGCGCGTACTCCGGCCCCGGGACGTCGCGTCCCCTATTGCCGGTCGCTCTACGTGTCGAGATGAGAAACAAAGATTCCGATCAGAATACGGCCGGCCAGATGTTCACTGGGTTCGGAGAAGTGGATACGATTGCGGTGACGCTCGAGCTTCGCATGCCACTCACAACGCAGCGTATTGCCCTCATAGGTCACTTCTCGCCGCCGCATCAACCGGTCGCTGCCCCTGGTGTTCGGACTCTCCGGTGAAAGTTCGAGGTGGTAACGGCCCATCGCGGCCTGGATCTCGTTGGGCTTTCCCTTGCATCCACGGTACTCGTCAACAAATCGATCGTTCAGCGCAGCGAGTACGGTGACAACCCGGTCGCGCAGTACCGGGTAGGATCCTTCGAAACGGTTGAATGAAAGGCTTGGATGAAACACGAGATCCGGAAAGGCGCGTCGACTCAGCTCGAAGAAGTCACCTTCTGACACGTTTTCAAGCACGAATAATCGCCGCCAGAACTCGGGCAGGTCCGCCGGGTCACAGAAAAAGTACACCTGACTTTCACCGTGGTCACCGTGCACGGCCAGAGTTCCTCGACGACGAGTGGAACCTGGAAAAAGCACGCAGGCGACACCGAATCCACTCATGATCATAAAAGATGCGTATGCCACCGAAAGCGCCATGCTGGGATCCCCACCGTCGATGCTTACGGTAACATCAACATTCGGAATCGCCTCGTCGTCCCATTCCGGACAGCGCGAAAGCTGACTGTGAGCAAGCACCAGTGTGTCCCGGTCGACCTCCGATGGGTACTCGCGGCAGAGAAACTGGTAAACCTCGCAGTCGTCCAGGCACCGGACCGCTTCCCACATGGGTGCGCATGAGACCCCGAGACGGTCGTCAGCGCGAAGCGTCCGTAAGGTCTCGTTGAACTCATCTAAATATGCCTCGATCTGGGAATCGGACAGTCCCCGGAAATCGAAACTCACCTCGTCGATGACGACACGGGGACCACTAACCTTTTCCGCGCTTCGCACGGGCCAGCCTCCCCAGGTCGTTCTCGATCTGGTCAAAAAACCCTGTCGGCCAGCTGGTGAGCCCACCACGACCCGTAAGTTCGATGGCCGTGGGATGACCATCGGTACCCTCACCGAAAAAATGCACGATCACCCCTCGGGACTCGAGAACTCGGTCCTCCATGACAGCAAGCCGGATGCCGTTGATCAAATGATCACTGTGAGTTTCCACAATCACATGTGCGCCACTTCCCGCCACCTGGCCGAGGAAGCGGCCGAGCCGGGACTGGCCCGCCGGATGCAGGTGGGCTTCGGGATTCTCAACGACCAGTACTCCGCCTATCGGCATCAGCAGACCGGCCACGATGACGGGCAAGGCGTAGGAGAACCCGAAACCCATGTTAGCGGGTCTGATCTGCTCACCCACCACCCCGGGCTCCTGGAAGCGGATCAAACTCGCCGTGATCCCCGCCGGCCATTGTGCGGTGATCCGGATTGGCCGGATGACCTCGGACGCCCAGGTCTCGACCTGGGTACGTAGCGTGGTGACGCCTTCCGCCCCGGTACTCGGATGTCGAAGTAGTTCACGAACCTCCGTGGTCTCGTGAAGGGCCAGCGCTTGTGCCGTGTATTCACCGCGGACCCCGACACCGACCCGATCCCGATCTTCGGCGGTGACATCCAGCTGATCCCGAGGCCCGAGCCGTTCGGCGTTGAGGTAACTGAACGAGACGCCGTGACCGGCGAGCAGGTCCGGGACATCCGCCGGACGGTCACGAACCAGCAGATTCAACGCTCTGTCGTCAGGCACGTCAAACAAATACCGGTAGGGGACCTCACCGACGTCGATGCGAATTTCAATCTCCTGCCTCTCGGCTTCGGGATGCAGGATGTCGAAAGCCTCGCCAAGCGCCAACCCGTACGGCCCGTTGAGCTGTACGACCCGAGCGCCCGCATTCTCAGCCACCTGTCGGGCGAGTAGCAGAGCCTGGATGGCGGTGCTCTTACCGGTACCGTTCAGACCGGTAAGAACAGTGAGTGGTCGAATTTCCAACTCGATTGAAACGAACCGTTTGAAATTGCGGATCGCAAGAGTCGTCGTCACCGGGCCACCTGCGCGGTCTGGGCTGCTATGTCAAACCGTAGCCGGACCTTCCTTGGGTCTCCTGTCGACGTCGTGATCGCATCGATATAAAATCGATCATCGGTCATGAGATCCCGCGCGGCAGTCACTATCAGATCTTTGCGCCTCATCAGATCGGCGAGATCGTAGCGACCGAGTACGTAGGACCAGCTTTCGAACAGTGGGCGGTTGATGGGATTCCTGTTGTTCACCCCTCGGGGCCATTTCCGGAACGCATGTTCGCCGAAGACTTCGTAACTTTTCGTCATTGCTTCCCGGAAATCATTCTGGAGCTCCACCAGACGATCGTCCGGAACCTCCCGGGGATTGTCGAGCATTGTTGTCGTGGTATCCAGAAAAGCGTCCATGGAGCCGTCCGAGACATAACCTTCAACACCGCGCAGCCAGAAGGCACAGTATCTGAGAACCACCTCACGATCATCCATTCGGATGTGGTCACGAAAACGTTCACCAGTGGCGCGGTCGAATTCCGGACTGTGCGTGCACCGTTTGAGGAAGCTCCGGCTTCGATCCTTGCTCATGCAGTGCCGAATCTCCTGGGCATTCAGCGGCGTGCCACCCGTGTTGATCCGCTTGAAGATATCGTACTTGACTCCCGAAGGCGTGCTCGGATCGATGACGTGAACAACGATCTGCGCGTTGTTGATCCTGCGTTGCAACGCCGGCGTGAGCTCCTCGAAACGCTTCCGCTCCGCCGATTTGAGATACTCCAGGTCAGTCAGCGTGAACGCCTGCCGGCGGACATAGCCGTACACAGTGGACAGCCGCTGAAGGCCGTCTACCACGCGCATCATCCCGCTTCTGTCTTCGGCGAAATAAAATGCCGGCAGTGGGATCTGCAACAAGATTGACTCGATGAGACGTGACTTCTGACGGGCCTTCCACACTGTGTTCCGCTGGAAGTCGGGCGCCAGCTCCAGATCATCGTCAGCAATCAGGTCAAGGACATTACGCAACGAGAACTGCTTCGTACCGACCCGGATGTCATCCGGATTCCAGGGCCGGGCGGTACCAGGTTGCTCGTCGTCCAGCTCAACCTCGACTCCGGTTGGCTCGTTATTGAAATGCTCCTCACGAACGTCGATGCCGTCCTCCGCCATGTCGACGCATCCTCCGGATCTGTCAGGGTCCAGCGCCGATCCTACGAGGCTTGGCCGTGGACGAACCGGACCCGACGGCTCCTCCATCCTGGCGCCCCGGGAGCACAAACCTGGTGCGGATGGCTGCGGGGGCCATCGACCACGCAGGTGCCCTCGCAGCCACCCCGTCGTACTCAGATGACGTGCAGACTGATCTTTGTGTTGTGGGCGTCCGCAAGGGCGGACACGTCCGACGGATCGCTCGTAACGACCGAACGCCCCTTCGTCGCTGCGGAGACGACAACCGCCGCGTCTACGACGTCCGATCGGTCGGCCTTTGCCAGGAGCGTCCCGCAGGCCCGTGCGCTCTCCTCGGAAAATGATTCGATGTCGCACCCTTTGAGCAGGCGGGACAGGTTCGGCTGTGGGCCACCTCGCCAGACCTGTGCCAGCACGGGCGCCGGAACAATCGGCCGAACGTCATGCTCCAGCGCCTCGATGTGCATGGCCCACACCTTGTGATCCGAGCGCTCCGCCGCAACGAGCGCGCCAGCGTCGTAGATCAGGCCCTTCATGAAATCACCCCCAGCTCGCGAAGGACGCGGCGAGCGTTCTCGCGTGCATCCGGGGGGATGGGGCCGTGCTCGGCTTCGTACTCACGGACGGCCGCAAGGCCCTCCTGGATACCGATGTGATGATCGATCACCTGTGACATCCAGGCCGACAGGCTGACGCCGCTGGCCGCTGCCGCCGCCCGTGCGGCCGTGAGGACACGCTCGTCCAGGGATACGGACACCTTCGCGACAGCCATGCCGTCATCGTAGTCGATCTGTTCGTACCAACGGTACGAACACGCAACCGACAGCTCCCGCGTCGGTCGCTGCAGAACCATGGTCATTGCGGTCCCTCCACCAGAAGATGGACGATCTTGCTGTGAAGCAGTTTATCGGCCAAAATAGGAAGATGTATCCGCAAAGTGCACATAAGGACCACAGAAACACCTGCAGCGACCGGGCCCGGCGGGAACGGAGCAGCCAGGAAGGGTGTCCGGACGGATCAGTGCAGGCGCTGGGCCACCTCGGTCGCCCAGTACGTCAGGATGATGTCCGCGCCCGCCCGGCGGACCGCCGTCAGGGTCTCGGCGATGGCGCGCTCGCGGTCGATCCAGCCGTTCGCAGCCGCCGCCTCCACCATCGCGTACTCGCCGGACACCTGGTAGGCGGCAACTGGCACGTCCACGGCGGCGGCGACCGCCGCCACGACGTCCAGATAGGCCAACGCGGGTTTCACCATCACGGCGTCGGCGCCCTCGGCGATGTCGAGGGCGACCTCGCGCAGGGCCTCACCGGCCGAGCGGGCCGGGTCCTGCTGATAGCCGGCGCGGTCACCGAACCGCGGCGCGCACTCGGCCGCGTCGCGGAACGGGCCGTAGAAGGCCGATGCGTACTTCGCCGAGTAGGCCAGGATCGGCACGTCCGCGTGGCCGGCTGCGTCGAGCGCCGCGCGGATCGCGCCCACCTGGCCGTCCATCATCCCGCTCGGCGCCACCACCTGGGCACCAGCGCGGGCCTGGGCCACCGCGATCGAGCCGTACCGAGCCAGAGTGGCGTCGTTGTCGACGTCACCGTCGTGCGTCAACAGACCGCAGTGGCCGTGGTCGGTGTACTCGTCCAGGCACAGGTCCGTCATGATGACCATGTCGCCGCCGACCTCCGCGACAAGATCCGCGAGAGCGAGTTGCACGATGCCGGCCGGGTCATCCGCGGCCGAACCACGCCCGTCCTTGCTCGCGGGAACGCCAAAAAGGATCAACCCACCGACGCCGGCCCGGGCCGCCTCGACCGCGGCCTTACGCAAGGACTCCCGGGTGTGCTGCACGACCCCCGGCATCGAGGCGATGGGCGCCGGGGTGGCGATGCCCTCCTTGACGAACATCGGAAGCACCAGGTCCGCCGGATGGAGCCGCACGTTGGACACCAGCCGCCGCAGGGCCGCGCCACGGCGCAGCCGGCGCGGTCTGGCCAGCGGGAACCGGGCGCGACCAGCAGCGACACGATCGCCGCCAACATCGCCAACACCGCCAACACCGGAAGGAGCAGCGCCCGGCAGCGCGGTCACCGCCGGGAACCGCGCCGGGGTTTGGGTAGCCGGGCTGCGAGCGGACCGACCTTGCCCAGTTCCTCACGGTGCTCGGCGGCGAAGTCGGCCAGTGCCTGCACCAGCGACGGGATGGTCGCCTCCGTCGCCTGGACGTCGACGCGCAGGCCCAGTTCGACCGCGGTGGCCGCCGTCTGCGGGCCGATGACCGCGATCACCGTGGTCTCGTGCGGCTTACCGGCGATCCCCACCAGGTTGCGCACGGTCGAGGAGGAGGTGAACACCACGGCGTCCACCCGGCCGCCCTTGAGCGCTTCCCGGATCGGAGCAGGCGGTGGCGCGGCGCGCACCGTGCGGTACGCCGTGACGTCGTCGACGTTCCAGCCACGGTCTTTCAGCCCGGCGACCAGGGTCTCGGTGGCGATGTCCGCCCGGGGGAGCAGCACCCGGTCAAGCGGGTCGAACACGTCGTCGTACTCGGGCCAGTCGGCGAGCAGACCCTCGCTGGACTGCTGGCCGGACGGGACGAGATCCGGCCGGATCCCGAAGGCGCGCAGCGCATCCGCGGTCGCCTCACCGATCGCGGCCACCTTGACGCCGGCGAACGCCCGCGCGTCCAGACTGCGTTCCTCGACCTTCTCCTGAACGGCCCTGACCGCGTTCACCGAGGTGAAGGCGACCCACTGGTAACGACCCGACACCAGGCCGGTGATCGCACGTTCCATCGGGGCGGCTGTCCGCGGCGGCTCCACCGCGATCGTCGGTACCTCCAGCGGACTCGCGCCGTGCGAGCGCAGCAGGTCCGAAAGGATGGCCGCCTGCTCCTTGGTCCGCGGTACCAGAACCGTCCAACCGAACAGCGCCCGCGACTCCCACCACGACAGCTTGCCTCGGGCCGCGACCGCCGGACCGATCGACATGACCACACATGGTGCGTTCGCGATGACGGGCGCCGCATCGGCCTCGATCCGGTCCAACGTGGAAGAGACCGTTCGCTGGTCGGTCGTGGTGCCGTCCACTGTCACGGCGACAGGTGTGTCGCCCGAGCGGCCCTGCTCGACCAGCGCCGCCGCGACCTTACCGACCTCGTTCGAGACCGCGGTCACCACCAGGGTGCCGGGCGCCTGAGCCAGCGACACCCAGTCGATCTCTGAGCCGGGCACACCAGCGGCGCCCAGGCCCGCGCCGATCCCACCGAGACCGAGCGACGCGCCCAGCGGCGATGCCGTAAGGCCTGCGCCCCCGAGACCGGCGCTCCCCAGACCCGTCCCGCCCAGACCGGACCCACCCAGCTCAGACAGGCCGCGCCCGCCGAGACGACTGGCTCCGAACGTCGCCGAACCCAACGGCATGCCTGGCGTGTCCGCCGCCGGAGTGATGGTCGGCTGCACCCCGCTGGCGGAGAAAACCCCCGCTGTACTTGCGAAGGTGACCGGAAGTCCGGGCGCGACCCCCGAGTAAGCGGCAACCGCCGCACCGGTGGGAATCCCTGGCACCACCCGGAAGGGAATCTTGGCTTTGGCCAGTGCCTGTGCGTCGGCGATACCGATCCCGGTGAGCCACGGGTCCGACGCGTACAGCCGGACGACCCGTTCCCCCGCCCGGGCCCGCGCGACGACCACCGCGGTTGCCGCGTCTGCGTCCATGATTGGTTTCGCCGGTTCGGTATCGCCGATATGTAGCACCTCACCGGCAAGCGTGGCGACGATCTCGGGAGCGACACCGGGATCAACAATGACCGAGTCAGCACCGGCCAGCGTCTCGGTGGCGAGAACGGTCAGCAGGCCGGGGTCGCGTGGGCCGGCTCCAACGAGAGCGACCGGGATCAGGGGCTTTTTCGTGCGGCGGGTGGCCATGATCAAAAATTTCCCATCAGCGTCTGTGCTCCAGCGGACAACATCGCGTCCGCGAGGCGCTCTCCCAGCGCCTCCGGGTGGTGAGCGGGCCCGGTGACCACGCGCCGGAGAACACCGTTCCCCTCCGGCGACGCAACCACCGCCCGTAGCCGGATGACACCAGCGGCCATTGCTCCGTCAGGCGTCACCGCAACGTCGGCAAGAGCGCCGACCGGTGCGCTACAACCGGCCTCGATGGCAGCCAGGTAAGCACGTTCGGCGACAACAGCCGTGCGCGACAGTGGGTCGTCCAGCACAAACCGTAGCAGCTCGGCGAGAGTGACATTGCCTCGGTACAGGTCAACCCGATCGAGAACATCATCGAACGCGCTGGGATCACCCACGCATTCGATTGCCAGCGCACCCTGCCCAGCAGCCGGCACCATCACATCCGCATCCAGCACCTCGGTCACCGCGTCCAACCGGTCCAGCCGGTCCAGCCCGGCATGGGCCAGTACGACCGCGTCGACCGCTCCGTCGATCGCCTTCTTAATTCGCGTATCGACGTTACCCCGAATCGGGACGACATTCAGCCCGAGGCCCAGCGCCCGCAGCTGCGCAGCTCGCCGGGGAGACCCGGTACCGACGGTGCTGCCGGGCCTGAACTCGCTCAACTTCCGCCCACTCGGCGTGACGACGACATCACGAGGGTCCGCGCGGGGTGGGACAGCCGCGATCACAAGCCCGTCCGGGGGCGCTGTCGGCAAGTCCTTCAGGGAATGGACGGCGAGATCGATTTCACCGGCCAGCAGCGCTTCCCGTAGCGCGCTCACGAATACGCCGGTCCCACCGAGCTGGCTGATCGCCTCCTGGGAGCGGTCACCTGCGGTCACAATGTGCACAAGCTCGACCTGACGGCCCAGCCGCTCCCGCAACCAGCTCGCCACCAGGCTGGACTGCGCGAGGGCGAGCGGCGAACCCCGCGTGCCCAGCCGCAGCGCATCCGTCCGCCCGGTGGGTCCCTGGACGGACCTGCCACCCGGGCGACCCGGCCGAAGGTTTCCGCTCGTCATGGTGCCTCTCGTAGATCGGGTGCGGACACGATGGCCGGGGCCTCCCGAGGAAGGTCGAACAGCTCATGCAGCGCCTCGGCATAGGTGTCGCCGCCGGGGGACGCAGCGAGCTGCTGCACCCGCACGGTCGGCGCGTGCAGCAGTTTGTCCGCCACGCGCCGGACCGTCCCCTCCACCATCGCCCAGTCGCGGGGGGAGATGTCGGGCAGACGGGTGTGCAGCCGGTCGAGCTCCTCGCGCACGACAGCCGCGGCCTGCGCCCGAAGTGCCACGACGGTCGGCGCGACCCGATGAGCACGACATCGATCAAGGTAGGTACCGGTCTCGGACGCCACCAGCGCCCGGACCGCCTCGACGTCGCTGGCCACCTGCTGTCCGTCCAGGGCGCTCCGTAGGGTGTCGATGTCGATCAGGGTGACGCCGGGAATATCACGAACAGTGACGTCGATGTCCCGGGGAAGGGCGAGGTCCAGCAGGACCAGCGGCCGCCCGCCCCGACGGACCATCGCCTCGGCGATCACCTGACGGGTCAGGATCAGCCCGGCCGCACCCGTCGAGGTGATCACCAGATCGGCCCGGTCCAGTTCCGGTGCCAGCTGCGTCAGCGCGACCATCTCGGCCGTGTAAGCCTCGACGATTCGTCGGGCTCGCGCCGGGGTACGGTTCGCGACCACGAGTTCGGCCGCACCGGCCCGCCGCGCCACGGCCGCAGCCAGCGCTCCCACGACCCCCGCACCCACCAGCAGGACCCGACGCCCGGCAAGTGCGTCGATCGCCGGCAGCGACCCGGCCAGCGCGACCCGCTCTGCGGCGCCCCCCCACACAGCCACGGCCATGCCCACCCCGACCGACACGATCGACGCTCCGGCCGAACCGATCGCGGTCTCACTGTGTGCGCGCTTGCCGACCCGCAACGCCGTCTGGAACAGACCGCCGAGGGTGGCTCCGGCGCTGGCCTCGACCTGGGCCGTCCGAAAGGCCGCGCGCACCTGCCCGAGGATCTGGGTCTCCCCCACCAGCATCGAATCCAGGCCACAGACGACTGAGAACAGGTGGCTGACAGCCCGCGCCTCATGGTGGACGTACAGGTGCGGTGCAAGATCGGACAACTCTGTCCCGGTGATCCGGGTAAGTTGGTCGGAGACATCGGCAACGCCGCCGTGGAAGGTTTCCACTTCGGCGTAGATCTCGGTGCGGTTACAGGTCGAGAGCACCACGGCCTCGGCGACGCATGCGGCCTGACACAGATCGTGAAGAACCTTCGGCACATCGTCATCGGTGACCGCGGCCATCTCCAGGATGGACGTCGGTGCCGTCCGATGGTTGAGGCCCACGGCCAGCAGGCTCATGACGCGTCACCCCCGGTGGTGCCGACCAGAGGGCTGCCACTGCGGGTATTGCGCGGTGACGGCTCAGCCGGGGCAGGTGTCATAACCGCGATCCGCGAGTCAGTGGGCCCGCCCTGGCAATCGGCGCGGCTGACCGCCGAACCGATGTCGTCCGAACCGATGTCGTCCGCGGAGCAGCCGGGACGCTTTCGCGCTTCGTGGAACGACAGGATCTGCAGTTCCACCGCGAGATCAACCTTACGCACATCCACTCCCGCTGGCACCGACAGCACGATCGGTGCAAAATTGAGAATGCTCGTGACCCCCGTCGCGACGAGCCGATCGCACACAGCCTGCGCGGCGGCGGCCGGTGTACAGATCACGCCGATGGTGACCCCGTTCAGCTCGACCAGGGCCTCCATCTCGTCGAGCGGGCTCACCACGACACCACCGATCGACTCGCCGATCCGGCGGGGGTTGACATCGAGCAGCGCGACCACGCGGAATCCGCGGGACTGAAACCCGCCGTACCCCGCGAGCGCGTGGCCGAGGTTGCCGACCCCGACCAGAAGCACCGAACGGTCCTCAGTCAGACCGAGTTCAGCGGCGATGCGGCTCAGCAGGAGATCCACACCATAACCGACACCACGCGTCCCGTACGAACCGAGATGGGACAGGTCCTTGCGCACCTTCGCCGAGGTCACTCCGGCCGCCGACGCGAGCGTCTCGGACGACACCGTGTGCACCCCCCGATCGGCAAGCGAGGTGAGGACCCGTAGGTAGAGCGGGAGTCGGGCGACCGTCGCCTCAGGCACCGGCAAGCGGGCACGGCCGGTCGAACCTGCCCGACGAAACTCAGTCATGTAGGGCTCCCGCACCGTTGGAGGCGCCCGGCTGCCGGCGACGCCTGCCGTCCGCCATCCGGGAGCCCGCTGAACAACGCCGGTAGACGACTGTCCGGGTGAGTTTACGACTTCGTGAAGGCGTTCACGAAGTCGATGTGATCTTGCGCTCAGGTCGGCTGGCGGTCTGCCATCGAGCCCGGGGTCCCCGAATGATCACGATACGGCTATTCGGAGAAAGGCCGCCCCCAGCGACCGCCGGCCAGCGCACGTCGAAGGCGGGGCTCCTCGACCCGCCAGTAACCGTGCTCCCGCCCGTCCACAAGAATCACCGGTACCCGATCACCGTAGGCTTCGACCAGATCGGCGCGAGCATCGACATCGACCTCCTGCCAGCCGGTACCCGCATCGCCAGCCACCCGAGCCACCGCGATCCGTGCGTCGTCGCAGAGATGACAACCGGCCCGGGTCAACAGGGTGACCCGGACGCCTCCCGGCCGACCACTCACCCCGGCGCCCGACCCCGGCCCGCACAAACCCGCACTGTTACTCCGATCATCCTAGCCCGGCCCGCCAGAGTAGATCTTTCGAGCGGCACGACACAAACACAAAAACACTTCCCCAAGACTCATGAGACAACCACATCTTCATCTCACCATGCACGCCCGGTGCCGGATCGTTGGCTAGACTCAGCCGTCCAGGGTCCTTGGACGGTCATCGCCGGAGGCGCGAGAAAACCATGATCGCGTCTTTTCCGGTCTGGGCGTGTCTGATGGATGTTGGTCGATGCGGGCAATGATCCAGAAAGTGGCCTGCAAGGCGGAGGAGGTCCGGATAGCGGTGTTCTATCCGGACCGACGACAACGCGGCAGGACGCCTTCTGCGCATCGATCCGCGCGATCGAAGATCCATCAGACACGCCCTAGGCCGCCCAGGGGCGACAGACGTCCGGACGATCCCGGTCTCGAACAGGTGACATCCCGCTTCAGTCAGCCTCGTTGATCGTTCGGAGCCGAGTATGCCCGCCGCGCTGTCCCGTGCACACCGGGGATGTGCACGGCCGCAAATCCCGCTGCGTGTCATGCGCGGATCCCGCGCGTGAACCGGTCCTGGTCGCGCCCGACGCCGGACCCAGTCGGCCTGGCAGCGCTACGGGCCGAGATCTCCTCGATGAAGAATGCCCCGTATGCCGCCATGCTGGGCGGACCCCTGCGGGCCAGCTCAGCCATGGGTGGGTCGGCCACTCCGTCCTGCATCCGGTCGTCATCCCCGGGCCGACCGGTCGGCCGCCGCGCACCCGGGATGGCCGATCCAGCGCCGGCCCAGGACCTCATGCGCCCGGAAACGGATGTCACCGAACTGGTCCGCCGCGCGCAGGAGGGCGACAACGAGGCTTTCGGCCGGCTGTACGACTCCTACCTGGAGGTGGTCTTCCGCTATGTGTTCTACCGGGTGGGCAGCCGGGCGATGGCCGAGGACATCGTCAGCGAGACCTTTCTGCGCGCGCTGCGCAGCATCAGAGGCTTCACCTGGCAGGGCCACGACATCGGCGCCTGGTTCATCACGATCGCCCGGAACCTGATAATCGATCATAAAAAGTCACGACGGACACGGATGGAGTTCCCCACCGACGACATCGCGGCCACCGCGGACACGCAGCTCGTCTCCGGGCCGGAGGAATCGGTCCTTGCCGGCGTCACGAACAAGGCCCTGATCGATGCGGTCCGCATGCTCAGCCCCGAACAACGGGATTGCGTCGTACTACGCTTCCTGGAGGGGCTCTCCGTGCGGGAGACCGCCTTGGCGATGGACAAGAACGAAGGCGCGGTCAAGGCGCTTCAGTACCGCGCCGTCCGATCCCTTGCCCGTCACTTCGCCGCGGAAGCCGGCCCCTGAGAACCCCCACGGCCAAAGGGCGCGCAACCATGCTCCTCCGCGCGCCCGGCGGCCCCTGAGAACCCCCACGGCCAAAGGGCGCGCAACCATGCTCCTCCGCGCGCCCGGTGTCGAGTCCCGATGCGTTGCCTTGTGGCACCGTACGCTTCCCAGGTTGCAGTGACAGCGTGGCCCTCCCGTGGGCCGTGGACGTCCAGGAGATCACGATGCGGTTTCGACCACGCCCGGCACGGACAGCTGACGACCACGCCCGCAGAGCCGACGCCGAAGCTGCCGCAACCGCGGCGCTCAAGGCAGCCGCTGAACTGGCGGCCAAGGCCCCGCCTGACCCGACCGCAGCCGCGTTCTTCGATGTGGACAACACCATGATGATGGGAGCGTCGATCTTCTACTTCGCCCGTGGCCTTGCCGCGCGTGACTTCTTCCAGTCCCGGGACCTGCTGAAGTTCGGCTGGCAACACGTGACCTATCGGGTCCGGGGGC
Organism: Protofrankia sp. Cr2; assembly: GCF_963555885.1. Lineage (NCBI taxonomy): Bacteria > Bacillati > Actinomycetota > Actinomycetes > Frankiales > Frankiaceae > Protofrankia > Protofrankia sp. Cr2. Next base: position 41,656 of record NZ_CAUVXG010000032.1, on the reverse strand, counting down.
TGGAGAACACCGATGGGATGCGGGACGTCAAGGAGACCGCGCTCGCGTTCGTCGCCGGTCGCGAGGTCGCCGAGATCGTCCGCTTCGGTGAGGAGATCTACGACGAGCGGATGGCGGAACGCATCTACTCGGGCACCCGGGCGCTTGCCGAGCAGCACCTCGACGCGGGCCAACGGGTATGGCTCGTCACAGCCACACCGGTCGAGCTGGCGGCCGTCATCGCCCGACGTCTTGGGCTCACCGGCGCGCTCGGAACGGTCAGCGAGGTTTCGGACGGGCGTTACACCGGACATCTCGTCGGTGATCCACTACATGGTCCGAGCAAGGCGGCCGCGGTGCAGGCATTGGCCGAACGTGAACAATTGGACCTTTCCCGGTGCTGGGCGTATTCGGATTCCATCAACGACCTGCCCATGCTGTCGCTGGTCGGCCATCCTGTGGCGATCAATCCAGACCCCGACCTGAAGGCCGTTGCCCGGGAACGCGACTGGCCGATCAAGGATTTCCGCACCGCGCGGAAGGCCGCCCGCATCGGTGTGCCGACAGCAGCCGGAATGGGCGCGCTGGCCGGGGGTGTTGCAGCGGGCATGGCGCTGCGCCGCCGGTACAACGGCGCGCTCGGCTGAGGCCGATCTCCGACACCCGACCGCACTCGCGCACCGCTGGCACCGCTGGCACCGCTGCCGACATCGACATCGACGTGTCCGATGTCAGTGACTACCGGTGCCGGTGCCGCCGTCAGCGGCGACCGCTCGGCATCCCGGGATCGTTCGGCGTACCCAGACGAGTGACCCGCAACGGCCCGGACGGCCCGGACTGCCCGGACGGCATGTCACGGGTCACCGCGACGATGGCCACAACCGAGGCCAGCTCGATTACGGCCAGCCAGATCGCCAGGAAGGCATCACCGATCAGGGCCAACAAACCGACCGTACTGGTGACTGACAGTAGATAGATGACGACAAAACCACGTGCCACCCACGTCCGTCTGGATACCCTGATGCCTGCAGCGGCACGGGACGGACCATGAGCGCGTGGCCTCGGTTCGACTGGATGCCGCACATCCGATGTCGCACCAGGCCCGTCCGCAGTCACCATGGGTCAGAAGAATACCGACCGGCGCTGCATCAGAAGCCCGTAGAGGGAATGTTGGATCGTCTCCCGGATGCGATCTGTGAGTTCAAACACCAGCATCGGGTCCTCGGCCGCGGCCGGGGTCAGCGATTCGGTGTCCACCGGCTCACCGAACTCGATGAGCCATTTCGACGGAAGCGGTAGCAGACCGAGCAGTCCGAACCAGGGAAACGTTGGCGTGATCGGCAGATAGGGCAGGCCGAGCAGACGGGCCAGCATCCGGAGATTCCCGATCATGGGATAGATCTCCTCAGCTCCGACGATGGTACAGGGAATGATGGGAACCCCGGTTCGCAAAGCAGCCGAGACAAACCCTCCGCGACCGAAGCGCTGGAGCTTGTACCGCTCACTGAACGGCTTTCCTATCCCCTTGAAACCCTCCGGCCACACCCCGACGAGGTGACCGGAGGCGAGCAGTCGTTCAGCGTCTGGCTGGCAGGCGAGGGTGTTACCGGTCTTGCGTGCGACAGGCGCGAGAAATGGGACGGCGAACACCAGGTCCGCAGCGAGCATCCGCAGGTGTCGATGGGCCGGATGATGGTCCATGATTGCCAGGGCGGTCATCATCGCGTCCAACGGCAACGTACCCGAGTGGTTGGCCACGATGAGCGCGCCACCGGTGTCCGGAACGTTCTCCAAGCCCCGGGTTTCGACCCGGAAGTAGTTCTGGTAGATCGGCCGCAGCAACGGCGCGATGACGTTCTCGGTGAGATCCTCGTCGAAGCCGTGCTCATCGACCACGTAGTCACCGGTGATCCGCCGCCGCAGGAACGCGAGAAAACCCGCCAGAGCCTGCTCGAGGCTGCCTGCGTCGGCGAGCGGTTCGGAGGGCAGCGCCGACGCAGGGTCCATACCCGAGTCTCCTGCCGGGTTGCTCCCGCCGCCGCCTGCGGCCGCTGCCCGCTGCGTAGGCGTCAGCTCCTCACCGCCGTTCGAGTCACCGCCGTCTGAGGCGCCACCGTTCGAGGCGCTGTTCACGGCTGCATGCTGACCGGACGCAGCCCGGTCCAACGCAGCCCGGTCCACATTCGCCTGGTCTGACGCGCTGCGCCGACCGGCGACCGGATCCGGGTGCGGGCGCGCGGCGGCGGTCGTGTGCTCGCCCACGCTCCTGTCGGCAACAGGTGCGTCACCGGCCAGGTCCGTCCCGCCGCCGCGATCGACGTCCGACGAGCCCTCCGGCCGCGGACGCCGCGCCGCCGCGCCGCCGCCCGTCCTGGCGCGCCCGTCCTTGCTGCCAAGCGGGATGATCCGCGCTTCACTCACACCAGTGACCACCTTTTCACCAGACCTGCCCCGGCGCCCTTCAGGCTTCCAGGGTCCCCCCAGCCGTCAAAACGCGCCTGCCAAGCCGGACCGAAGATCTAAAAAAGGCCCCGACGGACCGGCTTCGCCCATCCACCAGGAACCCCGGCCCACTGATCGAAGGCACGTCGGTCAGCGGCCGCCTGGTCACGATGTCCCGACCAGGCGGCGGCGCGCCAGTACACCCAGCAAGCCACGTTCGAACCGCATCACGGTGTCACGGTCGATCGCGAATCGCATCGGGCGATCTCGTACGAAGTCGTCGAATGTCTCCAGCGTCGTGAATCTCGGAACGTAGCCGAATACATGCTTCAGCCGAGTGGTGTCGACTGCACGGCCGTGCGCGAGGAAACCGAGCTGCTCCGCGGAGAAATCCAGCAGCCGCGACCGACGAACCAGATTCCCGAGCGTGACCACGGCGGGCGACGGCACCGGAAGCGGCGCTCGCCCCGCCCGCCGAACGGCCTGGGACAACAGGAGAACACCGTCCCCGGCGACATTAAATGTGCCGGGATGATCCTCGATCGCAGCCTTTGTCAGCACGCCGAGTGCATCCTCGCTGTGCAGCAGCTGCAAGCGCGGATCAAAACCGAGCACCGTCGGGACAACCGGTAGCTCGAGGTAGCGGGTCAGCGGACTGTCAATTCCAGGGCCGACGATGTTCGTGAAGCGCAACACACTGACGGTGACGTCCGGTCGGCGCCGGCTGAAACCTCGGACATATCCCTCGACCTCGAAGGCGTCCTTGCTGTAACCACCGCGGGGAAGACCACGCGGTTCCATTTCTTCCGTGAACAACGCCGGGTCCCGAGGTGATGATCCGTAAATTGTTGTGGTTGACTTCACGATCACCTTTGTGACACTCGGCGCCTTCTGGCAGGCCGCAAGAAGCTGCATGGTACCTATGACGTTGATTTCCTTCATCGCGGTCCGCCCACCTGCGCCGAGCGGAGTCGCGATGACATTCAGGTGAAGCACGGTGTCAACCGCGGCGGCGCCGATCACCTTTGCGATCAACGGATTGCGGATGTCCGCACGGACAAACTGCGTCCGCCCGAGATCATCACGAGGTGGTATGGTATCGACCCCGATGACATCCTCGATCTCCGGATCAGCCGCGAACGCGCTGGCAACCTGCGCGCCGAGGGGTCGAGAAACACCGGTAACGAGCACGCAACGTGGTCGCATTCTGGTCGCCCCCTGCCCCGATCTCGACGTCATGTTACGCCTCACAGTTGTCTGCGCGGCAACGCTCCGTGGTCCGTGGCGTGGCGTCCTATTAGCCGGCGTTAGCCCGCGTTAGCCGCCGTTAGCCCGCGTTAGAGCGCCCGGCAATAGGGGCGTGGATCAAGGAGCGGGGCCGGGGTGCGTAGATCGCGAGGCGGCGGAGGGAGGCACCCTGATGTTGGGTGTTGACCGACGACAACGCGGCGAGGTGCGTGCCCCGGCCCCGCGACGCCGCGTCCCCTATTGCCGGTCGCTCTTAGTGGCCACAATGTGGCCCGATAGCCGCTCCAGGAGGCCACGCATGATTATCTGATGGCATCAGACATGGGTGGAGACTGGAAGCGACCCGGTGGACGCCACCGATCTCGAACGTGGTTCGCGAGGGGCATGGGCGATCACGATTGCGGCGCGGCGATGCACCCGTAGCGCATCCACCGCACGCCCGCAGTTGACTGCAATCATGATACGACGCAGTGAATCCTCGCAGACCGCGATATGGCCGACCGCAACCTCACCGTAGGTATGGGTGAATCGCAGGATCAGGGTACGTCCGGCGATACGGACCTCAACGGGATCACCGAGCGTGATGCCCACGGCCTCAAGATCTGTACGAGTGATGTTCAGGGCGAGGTTGCCGAAATGATCGATATCGACGACCTCACCATGGACGTGGTCGTCGTCAACCGAGCAGGCCCGTGGCCGCAGCTGAACGACGGACGCCGGGTCCAACCGCGGCCCCACCTCGCCCAGCGGCAGACCCGCAGCCAGCCGCGCGGCGACCGGGGCGTAGACGTCGCGACCACGAAACACCGCGGTGGGCATCGGCAACCACAACTCCCGGTCCGCGATCTCGCGAACCTCGATGAGGCCGCCCAGCATCTCCCAGGCAAGCGACGCCAGGCCGTTGTCCGGCGCGACGAAGATCGATCCGTCGGAGGTGCGGACCGCGATCCCGCGGGTGTACCTGCCGTCGGTACCAAGCGGTTCGACCAGGGTGAGATGGATCCCCCTGGGTAGGTAGCCGACGGCCCCAGCCAGCATCACCGCACCATGCTCAACATCCTGCGGGAGCACCGCATGGGAGATGTCGATCACCCGGGCATCCGGGGCATGCCTGGCGATCACCCCGTGGCAAACACCCACGCAGGCATCGTCCAGCCCGTAATCCGACAGAAAACTGATCCACGAACGCGCCATACGATCCCCTGTGCCGGGGCCGGCTCCGTTGCCGCCCGTCACACGAGAGCCTCCCACAAGGCTCGACAGCCAGCGGTCGAGGACCTACCACCGGTGGAGCCGGATCGTTGCACAACGATCCGCCCCGAACTGCCGGAATTCAAACCGTCAATTTTCCGTCCCGAACACACGGAACAAGTCGACACCCCGAAAAAAATGAGAGTGTCGCATAGTAGTCATATGACTACTTCTTGTTACGTCGCTGCACGCGGGTGCGCTTGAGGAGCTTACGGTGCTTCTTCTTGGCCATACGCTTGCGACGTTTCTTGATAACCGAACCCACGAACCCGACCGATCTGTATGAGGGAAAGCCGAACGAACTATCGGCTGAGCCTACCCGCTCCCGGCCCTCCACTCGCCGCATCCTCCCGCGGAGCCGCTCAGGGACCCGGCCAGACAGGCTCGAGGAGACCCCTGAAAATCTTCGTCCGGCTCGCAACGCCCAGCATCCCGGCCGTTGATCGTTGATCGTTGATCGTTGATCAAACCAGGATTCTCAGACACGCCCTAGCCGGAAGCGAGTTCACGGGACCGGTCCCGGGCTGCCTCGATCGCAGCCAGCAACGCGGCCCTGACCCCGTGCTTCTCCAGCTCCCGGATCGCGTTGATCGTCGTCCCGCCCGGGGACGTGACAGCCTCGCGTAACAGCACCGGATGCTCGCCGGAGTCGCGCAGCATCACAGCGGCGCCGACCGCAGTCTGGACCAGGAGCTGGGCCGCGACGGCCCGCGGAATACCGAGCAGGATGCCTGCGTCGATCATCGATTCGACCAGGTAGAAGAAGTAGGCCGGGCCGCTGCCCGACAACGCGGTCACGGCGTCCTGCTGCGACTCGGGCACCCGGACAACCTTGCCGACGGGCGCCAGCAGATCCTCTGTGCGCCGCAGGTGCGCCTCGCCCGCGTGGGCGCCCGCCGAGATCACCGACATCGCCTCGTCCACGAGAACCGGCGTGTTCGTCATCACCCGCACAACCGGTGTCCCCGTGGCGAGCCGGTGCTCCAGGTAGGACGAGGTGATGCCAGCGGCCAACGAGACGACGAGGTGGTCCGGGGTGACAACGCCGGCGATCTCAGTTACCAGACCGGTCATGTCCTGCGGCTTGACTGTGAGTATCAGCACATCCGCCCGGGCGGCCGCGGCCGGGTTCGACAGCGCCTCGACCCCGTGACGGACGGACAGCTCCTCGGCGCGCTCGGAACGCCGAGCCGTCACGAAGAGGTCGTCCGGATCATGACCCGAACGGAGCATTCCCGCCAACAGTGCCTCACCGAGTTTTCCGGTGCCGAGAATCGCGACCGTCATGAACGTCCCTTCGCTGGAACCGACCTCACCGCGCCGGCTGGCAGCACCGACTGTCACAGCACCGACGTCACCGGGATGACCGCAGCGCGCGCAGGAAGAACAGCAGGTTGGCCGGGCGCTCGGCAAGCCGCCGCATCAGGTAGGCGTACCACTCCCGCCCACACGGTACGTAGACCCGCACCACCTCGCCTGCCCCGGCGAGACGCCGCTGCTCGCCCGGCCGGACGCCGAAGAGCATCTGATACTCGAACGGCCGTCGGGCGTGACCCGGATCCAGAGCTATCAGATCGGCTCCCGACCCTGCAACCGCCCCGGCGAGCCGAGCGGCCAGCTCAACCAACGCAGGATCATGAGTGGCGACCATGGGGTAGCCCCGGCCCGCCATCAGGATCGCCAGGCAGCGCGCATACGAGGCGTCCACCTCGGCCCGGCGGCTGTAGGCGACCGAGAGCGGCTCGGCATACGCGCCCTTGCACAGTCGCACCCGGCCGCCGGCAACGGCAAGATCACGACAGTCCGCCTCGGTGCGCCGCAGATACGCCTGGACGACGGCACCGGTCTCGTCGAACTCCCGGCGCAGCTCGGCCACCGCGGTCAGCGTCGCGTCGGTGGTGGTGTGATCCTCCATGTCCACGGTGACGCAGGTGCCCGCATCCCGAGCCGCCTGGCACACCCCGAGCGCGAGCTCGCGGGCCAGGGGCGGGTCAAACGCCTGGCCGAACGAGGAGAGCTTGACCGATACCTCCGTGGCCGGGGTGAGACCCGCATCGGCAAGCGCTCGCAGCAGGTCACGGTAGGTCGCGGCGGATTCGTGGGCACGCTGCCGATCGGTCGTGTCCTCGCCGAGAACGTCCAGGGACACCCGCAGGCCGGCGTCACATATGCGGCCGGCGACACTGACCCCAGCGAGAACGTCCTCGCCCGCGACGAACCGGTTGACCACGGCGTGGGTCACCGGGCTGGTCGACACGAGCCGTCGGACATGAGGGTCACCGGACGCGGCCAGCACCACCGTTCGCAGCATCGCGGTACGCAGCACCGCTCAAGGATCCCGCAAGGTGGCCACCGGCGGCGCGATGACAACGCCCTCACCCAGCGGATCCATGCGGGCGACGACCAGCACCGTGTGAAACGGCTCAGTGATCATTCCATCTGGGAACGCCTTGAGCAGGGACCGCCGCTCAGCAGCCAGAAAGTCCTCCAGCCGATCCCCGGTCGCCTGAACGTACGATTTCGACCGCAGCCACAGCTCGTACGCCTCCAGCACAAGCGTCCGGCTCCACCGGCCGGACACCGTCACAACCTCGGCGAACAGACCCGTCCAGCGCAACTCATCGGCCCACGGACGCAGCCGGTGGTCCCGCCGGTAGCCCGGGCTCATCGCCTCCAGCCGCTGCTGCTGGCGTTCCCACCAGCCCAGGTCCGCACCGTCGACGTCGTTCCACCAGACAGCGAGCGCGCCGCCGGGCCGCAGCACCCGCGCGGCCTCGGCCGCGGCCACCGGTACCTGGACCCAGTGCCATGCCTGCGCGTAGCAGACGAGGTCGGCCACGGCGTCAGCGAACGGCAGGGCCTCGCCGTCGGCGCGCACCGCGCCGAGCCCGGGGGTGCGCTCGCACAGGCGACCGAGCATCCCCGGACTGTGGTCCACCGGGATCACCCGGGCCCCACGGGCAAGCAACTGCCGGGTGGCGATGCCGGTTCCGGCGCCGACCTCGATGATGTCGGCGCCGGCGAGCTTGCGCCCGGCCAACCATTCCAGATCCACGAACAGTCGGCGAGGATAGGACGGCCGCGCGGCATCGTAGGCGGCCACCAACGGATCAAACAGCGACCTGGCGCTCACCGGAGCATGGTGCCACCACCCCGGAACGTCGTGATGCCACATTCGCAAACTGCCGGTGTCCGTTCCGCGGCCTGTTTCAGATTTTCTGTCCGATCGGCGCTATCCGGCGCCGTCAGGGCATCCGGCCGCTCACGGTAGCGGGCGCGGCCGCGAGGTTGAGCCGGGTGAACGCCAGAGCCTCGGCGAGATCCGCCTCCCGCTGGGCTCGGGACTCCGCCCGCCTCGTGTTGATCTCTACAACCACGGTACCGTCGAATCCTCGAGCCGCCAGTCTCTCCAGCAGGTCGGCGCATGGCTGGTTGCCACGTCCGGGCACAAGGTGCTCGTCCTTGGCCAGCCCGATCCCGTCGGCCATGTGAACGTGGACGAGTCGTTCACCCAGTTCGTCCGCCATCGCCAACGCGTCCGAGCGCGAAACGCTGGTATGCGAAAGATCAAGGGTGACGTGCCGGTAGTCATCGCCCACCGGCGACCAGTCCGGGGCGTACGCGGAAATCTCCCGCCCCCGCGCGCGCAACGGGAACATGTTCTCGACGGCGAAGCGGACGGCCGTCTCACCCCTCATTCTTTCGATGCCCTCGACAAAGTCGCGGGCAAAGTCACGCTGCCAGCGGAACGGCGGATGAACGACGACAGTCTGCGCCCGCAGTGCTTCGGCGACTGTACGGGCCCGCTGCAACTTCGCCCAGGGTTCGGCTCCCCATACACGCTGAGTCAACAACAGGCACGGGGAATGGATGGCGAGAATCGGAATACCATGATAATCGACAAGCCGCCGCAGAGCCTCCGGATCCTGGCTTACCGGATCCGTCAAAACCATGATCTCAACACCATCGTACCCGAGCCGCGCGGCCATCTCAAAGGCCGCCGCCGTCGATTCGGGGTACGTCGACGCGGTCGACAGGGCGACCTTCGCCGAAGGGACCTGGGCGGTGGTCCGATCAGCGCGACGAGGAACGATCAAGGTCGGATATGTGGTGCCGTGGGAGGACACGGCAAAGCCCCGCGCGGGCACTCGCGGGCTCTGGATACCGTTGTCCGCGGCCTCGGCATCCCCGAGTCGCGGCGCTGGGGTTGACGCCTCGGACATCCCTCCAGAGTAGGGCGCGCCTGTTCGATCTTCACTGACACCTCCCGTGCCCGTCATCGGGCCTCCGGGATCCCGATAGTCATCCACCAAGTCCCCCGAAACGGCCCGCCGATGTCCGAGAAATACATATCCGGGAAATACCCGGGACCCGACCAGCGCACGCCAGCGCATCACGCATCGCGCACGAACCGAGGCCACCGGCCTTCATCGCCCGCGATCAGATCAGGCAGACGTCAACCAGTCCAGCCTACGCAGAATGACACCCTCCCGAAGCGCCCACGGGCAGATCTCCACCTCGCTGAGATTGAGCAGTTCGAGAGCTTCGGCGGCAACGACGGACCCGGCGGCGAGTTGGCCCGCGCGGTCAGCAGACACCCCCGGCAGACCGCACCGCTGCGCCGCGGACATCTTGCACAGCCGGGTGGATATCTCACGCAGCGCGTCCTGGCGCAGGACCCTGCGAACGTAGGGACCACGACTGTACGGCTCGGCACCGGCGATCCGAGCCAGGGACCGGAAGGTCTTCGACGTCGCCACTGCCCGCGTGGGCTCGCCGACCACATACAGGTTCGACACCACCGGTGCGATGTGTGCCCGGACATACCGGCGCAGGGCCGCGACCTCTGCCCGTTTGGGCGGGTCGTTGGTGAACCAGTCACGAGTCAGTCGACTTGCCCCGAGTGGCAGGGATGACACCGCGTCGGGATCCTCATGG
>NZ_CAUVXG010000032.1:20352-31773 GCF_963555885.1 Protofrankia sp. Cr2 | reverse complement strand
GGACCGCCCCACTGTTGGTGGCGTCACGCAGAGCCGATGTGGCGAACGCCACCAGGTCGTCCACGCCAAGATCGTCAGAGCGACCACGCATCTGGATGATGGTCTCGGTCAATGTCCGCTCACCCGCGGCGGACAACGCGCCATCGCTGTCGAGGAGCTCTACCAGCCGCAGTGGAACCTTCACGCTCGCCGCCGGCAACGGTTGGCCGCCGACGTGCGCATCGACGACCAGCAGGTGCACCGTGTTCGACCCGATGTCGATCACGCCGAGGCGCATCCGACCGACCGAGACACGCGGCACGGCTGGCTGGCCGTCAGCCTGGCCCAGCTGGCCCTGACCGGCGGCGCCCCCGCTCACGACATCCCGGTCCGGGGCGGACCTGTCCGCGGCCTGCCTGTTGGCCTGCCCGTTGGTCTGCCGGTCCGTGACCTGCCGGCCGACCGCGTCCCGATCAGCCCCCGGCTGACTACCGACAGCCGGCTTCACCGACACGGCACGCAGTCACACGATGTAGCGGCCAACCGGCCGCTCTGTGCTGACCGCAGCAGCTTCACCACGTTCGCATCCACTCCTGTCGATTGTCGGTAGCGGGACGCATGGACGTTCCCGGCGGACACACCCGCTCATCAGCTCGCGGACCTGCCCGGCCGGGACGGAACCCCGGTGACGGTGACTGCGACCGCGCCCATCAGCCAGGGTCCGGCGTTCGGGCCTGTCCATGGATTCCGGCAGCGCACCGGCAGCGCACCGGCAGCGCAGCGGCAGCACACCGGGACACGCTTCGTGTGCTCACCACCGTACGTGGCATGGAAGATCTTGGAGCCGCCCCGCCCCGACCACGATACGACAATGATCAGGGTTCGAACTTGTAACCCAGCCCTCGGACGGTCACCAAATGGCGCGGATTGCCCGGCTCATCCTCGATCTTCGTCCGGAGCCGCTTGACATGGACGTCGAGGGTCTTGGTGTCCCCGACGTAGTCCGACCCCCACACGCGGTCGATCAGCTGGCCACGGGTGAGCACCCGACCCGCGTTACGCAGGAACATCTCCAGCAGCTCGAACTCCTTCAGCGGCAGCGGGACAGCGGCCCCGTCGACCGTGACCACGTGACGTTCGACATCCATCCGGACCGGGCCGGCCTCCAGCGTCGCGGTGATGCGTTCCTCGGCCTCGCCGCGGCGGCGGAGTACCGCGCGGATCCGGGCGACCAGCTCACGGGCGGAGAACGGTTTGGTGACGTAGTCGTCAGCACCCAGTTCCAGGCCGACGACCTTGTCGATCTCACTGTCGCGAGCCGTCAGCATGATCACAGGAACCGCCGACTGCTGGCGCAGTGCCCGACAGACCTCGGTTCCGGACAGGCCGGGCAACATCAGGTCCAACAGTACAAGATCAGCGCCGTGCCGCTCGAACTCGGCCAGCGCAGCCGGCCCGTCGGTGGCGACCGCGACCTCGAACCCCTCCCGTTCAAGCATGAACGACAACGCGTCCGAGAACGACTCCTCGTCCTCCACGACCAGAAGGCGGGTCACCCTTCACGCTCCTTCGTCATCATTGTCGTTTCCACGCTCGGTATCCGCATCGGTATCGGTTTCCGTATCGGTATCGGTATCGGTATCGGGATCGGGATCGGGATCGGTTTCGCCACCGGCATCGCCGCCGGTCCGCAACAGGGGCAATCTGATCGTGAAGGTCGACCCGGCACCTTCGGCACTCCACACACTGACGCTTCCCCCGTGGTTCGTCGCGACGTGCTTGACGATCGCGAGCCCCAGCCCGGTGCCCCCCGTCTGGCGGGAACGCGCCGGGTCGGCACGGTAGAAGCGTTCGAACACGCGCTCCAGGTCCCGTTCGGCGATCCCGATACCTTCGTCGGCGACGGACAACTCGACCGTGTCGCCCGCCCGTCGAACCCCGATGACCACTCGGGTGCCCGTTGGCGAGTAGCTCACGGCGTTGTCGAGCAGATTCGCCAACGCCGTTGCGAGCTGCCCCTCGTCCCCGCTGACGGCGAAATCGCTGTCACCGATCACGGCAATGGTGATCTCGCGGGCCGAAGCGGTCAGCCGGGTACGGTCCAGCGCCTCGGCCAGCACCGCCGAGACCCGGACCGGGCGCGGGTCAGGCTTCGGGTCCGCGCCCTGCAGACGGGACAGGTCGATGATCTCCTGCACGAGGCGCGCGAGCCTGGAGGACTCACGGGTCATCCGGGAAGCGAAACGCCGGACGGCAACCGGGTCGTCGCTGGCGACGGCAACCGCTTCGGCAAGCACATGCAGGGCGCCGACCGGGGTCTTGAGCTCATGACTGACATTGGCCACGAAGTCCCGACGGACCGCCTCCACCCGGCGGGCCTCGGTGACGTCGTCGAGGATCACGGCCACGTGGCCGTCCGCACCAAGGCGCAGGGTGCGAGCCCGCACGGCGAACGCCTCCTGATCAGGACGCGGGCGGGTCAGCGGCGGCTCCGGACGCGGTGGTAGACCGAGCTGGCGGTCACGGTCGACGCCGTCCGCGCGGGTCTGTCCGACCAGATCACTCAGCTCGTCGAGAGCCAACCGGCCACCGTCGATCACGCCCATGCTCCGGGCAGCCGGGTTGGCCAGCACCACGGCACCGTCCGCGTCCAGCACGACCAACCCGGACGGCAGGCCGTCGACCAAGCGCCGGATGAGTCGGGACGGCAGGGCCGGCTGCGTGGCCGCCGCTCCAGATGCCGCCGAAACAGGAGCTGCCGAACCGGAGACCGCCACTGCAGGTACCTCCGCTCCGGACCCGGTGACAGGCCGCTCCGGAGCGGAACGCGACCCCGGGTTGGACGAATCCGGGCGAAGCACGAACCTGGGCCCTCGCTCACCCACACCGTCACCCACGGGCCGAATCGTAGGTGGCCAACGGTAGCCTGCGCGTGTATCAACCTAACCAGAAGCGATCGTCACCAGGAGTTCATTCGGCTCACGTGATCTGTTCACCGCAGGGCGAGCGCCACCGACGATCGTTTGATCGTGGCAGGGTGGCGCAGCTGTCGGGACCGCGCGTTGTTCGGGAAGCCACCGCAGCCTCGCGGTACCTCGCGACATGTTCGAGGCCTTGGGGGCGGCATCCTTTCCGGACCGCCGATATCGACCCGTTGCGCTGGGGGCGGCGGGTACGTGGTAATCACCACGAGACCCGTCCCTGCTGTGATCAAATGGGCCGACAACCGCCACGAACACGAAGGAGCCGTCCGTGCGGGACGCCTTCCACGACGATCTCGACAGCATCAATTCGTCACTCGTGGAGATGACCAATCTGGTCGCCTCCGCGATGGCGCGAGCGACAACCGCGCTGCTCGATGCCGATCTACAGCTGGCCGAAGGCGTGATCACCGCCGACGAAACAGTGGATCTTCTCCGTAACGAGATCGAGCAGAGATCCTTCGAGATAATGGCGCGCCAGCAGCCAGTTGCCACCGACCTGCGGATCATGGTCACGACGCTACGCATCGTCGCAGATCTCGAGCGCATGGGCGATCTTGCGCTACACGTGGCCAAAGTGGCCCGACGACGTTACCCGGGACGCGCCATCCCGCCGGAGCTGAACTCGACCATCCTGGAGATGGGTCAGGTGGCGCAACGGATCGTGGCCAAGGCCGGGTCGGTCATCGCGGGCCACGATGCCGCCCTCGCCAAGGAGCTGGAGGGCGACGACGATTCCATGGACGCCCTGCACCGCAAGCTCTTCCACGTGCTGCTGGAAACCGAGTGGACCTACGGCATGGAGGCTGCGATCGACATCACCCTGTGCGGTCGCTTCTACGAGCGTTACGCCGACCATGCGGTTTCAGTCGCCCATCGGGTGATCTACCTCGTAACCGGCGACAAGATCTAAATCACCAGACAGGGATCACCGGCCGGTGAGCGGATGGGGCGCCGGGCACCGGATGTGCCGCCCGGATGTGCCGCCCGGTCTCGGCGGCACATCCTCAGGCACCGGTCGTTACTTCTTTCCCTGCGCCGCCACGGCAGCGGCGGCCGTCGCCGCTGCCGCCGGGTCGAGGTACGCCGAACTCACGACCGCTAGATCGTCGTCCAACTCGTAACGCAACGGAATGCCGGTGGGGATGTTCATACCAGCGATGTCAGCATCGCTGATCCCGTCCAGATGCTTCACCAGCGCGCGCAGCGAGTTGCCGTGGGCGGCGACGAGCACGACCTGCCCGGCCCGCAGGTCGGGCACGATCGCGTCGTACCAGTACGGCAGCATTCGCACCACGACGTCGCGCAGACACTCGGTCGTCGGAATCACATCCGGCGGCAGGCCGGCGTACCGCTCGTCCACCCCGCTGGCCTGGTCAGGCCCGATCGGCGGCGGCGGCGTGTCATAGGAGCGACGCCAGAGCATGAACTGCTCCTCGCCGTACTTCCCGAGCGTCTCGGCCTTGTCCAGGCCCTGCAGACCCCCGTAGTGCCGCTCGTTGAGGCGCCACGAACGGCGGACCGGGATCCAGGTGCGTCCGGAGGCGTCCAAGGCGATCCAGGCGGTGCGGATCGCACGCACCAGCAGCGATGTGTGCACCACGTCGGGCAGGAGGCCGCAGTCGCGCAGAAGCTCGCCGCCGCGGGTCGCCTCTTTGACACCCTTGTCGGAAAGATCTACATCCACCCAGCCGGTGAACAGGTTCTCACGGTTCCACGTGCTCTCGCCGTGGCGGAGCAGGACGAGCGTCGGCATGCCATCGATCCTGCCGCAACCCGGGCGTCGCATGTGGCCGGATCGACGCGACGCGCTCCCGCGGACCCACAACCCGGCTGGGAGGACCCGCAGCCACGGCACCTTGTGCCCCGCAACGCCGGGTCCACCCGCTCTGGATCACAAACAGGAGCCCCCGAGCGATTCCATCAACCCCTGTTCGGGGATGATGAGCCGTCGGGACCAGCGACGACGCTCGGGGGCCTGGTGCCTGTCTGGTTCTCGCCGGTACCGGTGCCCGCAGGTCACCCGGCCGGGTGAGGACCACGAGACCGGCTAGCGGACAGTCACCTCACGAGTCCGTTTATCACACAAAACTGGACCACCTCCCTTCCCGTGTGCAGACAACGCTACGTTCGCCCTGGCGTGCTCCGCAACTGCTTTTTCACCGCGGTGGCGCTCCGCCCGAAAGCGAACGCCGGCGGGCGGACGCCGGCTGCGGCATAACCGCGCCGCCCTGGGCCAGCTACACTCAGTCCATGGCGGTGGACGTCGAGGGTGGGCCGCGGGGTGGCTGGCAGACGCAGCTACGATCTCACGGCTACCGTCTCACGCCGCAACGTCAACTCGTGCTGGAGGCGGTCGCCCGGCTCGGCCATGCCACCCCGGAGGACATCGTCACGGAGGTCCGCCGCACAGCGGGCGGGGTCAACATCTCGACGGTGTACCGGACGCTGGAGCTTCTCGAGAAGCTCGAACTCGTTTCCCATGCCCACCTCGGGCACGGCGCGCCTACCTATCACGCCGCCGGCGCCGAAGACCACGTTCACCTCGTCTGCGGAGCCTGCGGGGCCGTCCAGGAAGTCTCCCCGACCGTGCTGTCCGACCTGGTCATCGCCCTGCGGGATCGCTTCGGTTTCGCGGTGGACGTCAGCCACGTGGCGCTCACGGGCCGATGTGTGGACTGTGCAGACCCGAAAGCTGGTTGAACAGTCCATGACTGCCGACTCCACCACCGCACCCGGGACCGACGCTGAACCGCACGCGTCGAACGAACCGGGTGGCGACATCCACTACCGCTCTCCATTGCTGGACATCGCCGGTGCAGTGCCCGCCACCGGACCCGACCTCGGGGTAGCCGACCACTACGGGGACCCACTGCGTGAACAGCGCGAGGCCGAACGAGGCGCGGCGGTCGTCGACCGCTCGCACCGCGGGGTCATCCGCATCACCGGCCCGGACCGCCTGTCCTGGCTGCACAGCATCACATCCCAACACCTCAACACACTGCCGGCGATGCGGGGCAGCGAGGCGTTGGTGCTGTCCCCGCACGGCCACGTCGAACATCATCTGATGATCGCGGACGACGGCACGACGACCTGGCTGGATGTTGAACCGGACACCACTGACGCTCTGCTGGCCTACCTTGCGTCGATGAGGTTCCTGCTCCGGGTGGAGCCCACGGACGCCACCGGCGCTCGGTCCGTCCTCTCGGTGCTCGGTCCGGCCGCGGTGGATGCCGTGACCAGTGCCCTCGGTCCGCTCGACCGCCCGCTCCCACGGCCCGGCGGTGGGGCCGGCGGCGGGGCTGAGGTATCCGGCGCTGACGGCGACCAGCTAGCTCAGGGGCTGTACCCGTTGGCGGCGACCTCGGCGACCGCGACCGGCCGCCAGGATCCGGATGTGGCCGGGACGCTCGTCCGGGCCATGCCCCACGGCGTCGACCTGTTGATCCCGCGACCGGAGCTGACCACGACGGTCGAACGGTTGCAGTCAACCGGAGTGACGCTGGCTGGCGTGTCCGCGTTCGAAGCGCTGCGGGTCGCCGACCGTCGGCCTCGCCTGGGCACCGACACCGACCACCGGACGATCCCGCACGAAGTCGGCTGGCTGTCCACGGCCGTCCACCTCGACAAGGGATGCTACCGGGGCCAGGAAACCGTCGCCCGGGTGCACAACCTGGGGCGCCCGCCGCGCCGCATGGTGTTGCTGCACCTTGACGGCAGCACAGTCAGCCGAGGGGTGCCGGTAACTGTCGGTGGCCGGGTGGTGGGGTTCGTCGGCACCTCAGCCATGCACGCGGTGCTCGGTCCGGTTGCGCTGGCCATCGTTAAGCGCAACGTCGCCGACGCCGCCGCCCTGGTGCTCGACGATCCGGAGACAGGCGAGGTCGCCGCGTCCATCGACCCGGCTGGGCGTGTCTGATGGATGTTGGTCGATGCGGGCGATGATCCATCAGACACGCCCTAGCGGGCCGCAGCAGCCGGTCCGTCCGGCAGGTCGGCTTAGAGCGACCGGGCGACCGGGCGACCAGAATGACCGCACGATTACAAGGCTGACCGCGCTATGGCCGGTCGCTCCACGTTCAGACCGAACGGGCGGTGAGAAGCTGGTCCGCTTCGCGTGCCCGCGGATCGGAGGCATGTCGGCGCAGACGCCGACGCACATCCTCGGCCCGCCGCCCGTTGCGCTGCGACCGGGTGGCCTCAAGTAGCGGTGCGACTTCGCGGACCAACATGCAGCCGTGGTCAAGGTTACCCAGATCGATCTGAACCGCCGCATGACGTAGCAAATAGGTGGCGTGGTCGCGGGCGTGGACGGCCGGATGCAGGGCTAGGGCCGCAGTCAGCCACCGGTCGGCCTGAGGCAGCCGGCCGAGGTCGATGTAGCAGATTCCGATCTGGGCGGCGTACGACCCCTCGTCGAAAATGCCTGCCCAGGCCGGGTCCTGCGGGGTCGCCCGTTCAAAAGCAGCCTCGCAGCGCACGAGCGCGCGGGAGCATTCGGCCGGCTCCCCCAGCGCCGCATAGGCGCGCGCCAACCTCATCTGGAACATCGCGCCGGCCCGTCCGCTGATGCCACCGCTACTGGCGACGGCTGCATGCGCAAGTTCAACGGCCTCCCGCGGGCGCTCGAAGTCAACGCACTGAAGCGACATGTTTTTCATGATGTTCGCGCCGACCAGGCGGTCCCCGGCTGCATGGGCGGCGTGCAGGGCCGCGATCCAGTAACGCTGGGCGCTGGTGTGGTAACCGGCATCGAACGACGCCCAGCCCGCGACCCGGGCGAGTTCAGCCGCCAGCAGCTGGAGCCTTTCCCCGATCTTCTCCGTGTACGAACCCCGGGCAAGCAGCTCGGTGACCACCCCGAGCTCGGCGTCCACCAGCCGTCGGACACTGTCACCACCAAGCCGATCGTCCATCAGACGTAACCCGGGGATGTTGTGTTCGATACGGTTGACGATCTGCGCGTCCACCTGCCCGCCGTCGAGCGCCGCGGCGAGCCGGGCAGGCTCGAGGTTCAACCACTCGCCGGCCAGGGCAGCCACGCCGGCTCCGGTGATGGTCAGAAATCCACGACGGTCGGTCAGGGCGTCCTCGACAACATCGATCATGGACGTCACACTGCCCGCGCCGCTCCACGGGTAGTCGGTACGTACAACGTCACCGGTCGGCAGCCATGCGGGCCATGGATGGGCCTCGACCTTCTCCGACGGGACGCCGAGTTCGGCGGCGAGCGCGAGCTGTGACACCCGATCGGGCACCACGCCGCGGTGTTCCCAACGCCAGACCTTCTGGCGTTCCGCCGCCATGTTGGCCACCCCCAGGTCGCGCGCTCGACGCGCCACCACCCGGGCCAGCCTCTGGTAGGACCAGCCACGCTGCGCTCGGACGAACGCGAGCGGGTGGGTGCAGGCACCGGCACCGTCGGTCAACATCATCCGTCTCCTTCGAGTCGCAATTGGTGAGCAGTGAACAACAGTAGGTGGCACATCCTCTTTCGTACAGTGATGACTTCAGTGCGATGCGTGCACACGGTCACTCGGAGACAACAGAGCACGCATGACCACACCGAATGCACGGTGTTCGCAACATTGATCGCATCTACGCCCCATAAAGCAGCCGATAACACCGCTATCTGCCCAACAGCTTGCTATCAAGCAAGCGACCAAACAGATCGTACCGTCGCCCTTGGGCAACGTAGGAGCCTGGACTACAACGAGATCACACGTATCGTGCCGCATCAATCGCTCAGTGCAGGCAGCCGCCGAGATGCGCATAAACGGGCAAAACCGCGTGTAACGGTATAATCACGGCATGAACGAGCAGGCTTCCATGGTCAGGACGGCAGGAGATGCCCGTCCCGGTCGAAAAAAAACAACGACTCGATGGATGCACCAAGCGTCACTAGAACGCCACCAGGAGGAAGATGATCGGCACCGACGCGGACGGCGAGCATGCCGGCCTCGGTCCGGACGTAGACCGAACGATCCGCGCCTAGGCGCTCGACCACGACCACCTCGCCGCCGATCCGGAATGCGTCATCTCGACCCGTGGCGCTACCGGCACGATCGCCGGCCTCATCCGGCCCGGCCAGGCGCAGATGCTCCGGCCTGACACCCACCGCCACCGAACCGGCCGGCGCGGGAACGACGAAACCCCTGCCGCGCAGCGTTGCGTCCACCCAGGTGCCGTCGCAGACATTCATCGGCGGGCCACCGACGAAGGTAGCCACGAATCGCGTGGCCGGCCGGTCATAGATCTCGTCCGGGGTGCCGATCTGCTCGAGGCGTCCACGGTTGAGTACGGCGACCCGATCACCAACAGCCATGGCCTCCGCCTGGTCATGGGTGACGAACAGCGCGGTCGACCCCAGGCCGCGCAGCAGGGCCACGATCTCCACCCGCAGCTCAACCCGCAGTTGCGCATCAAGCCCGGACATGGGTTCGTCGAGCAGGACGACCTTTGCCCGGGTGGCCAACGCCCGCCCGATGGCAACCCGCTGGCGCTGGCCCCCTGACATCCCTGCCGGCCGACGGCCCGCCAGATCGCCGATGGTGAGCATCTCCAACGTTTCGCGGGCCCGCGCACGGGCCGCCGACTTCGACATCCCGCGCCCGTACCTCAGCGCCAGCACGAGATTGTCCAGCGCGGTCAGGTGCGGGTAGAGCGCGAAATGCTGGAACACCATCGAGACGTCGCGCTGGTGCGGTGCGACACCACGCTGGCTGATGCCGCCGAAGCGCAAGTCACCCGCGGTCGGCGCCTCAAGGCCGGCGCAGATCCGCAGCAGCGTCGACTTCCCGGATCCAGACGGCCCGAGCAGGGCCACGATCTCCCCCGGCTCCACCGACAGGCTCACGGCGTCGAGCGCACGGACTGCGCCGAAGATCCGGCTGACCCCGTCCACCTCGATGCGGACCCCGGTCCCTGCCACGGCCGGGGTCACCTCGGGCGCACCCGCGAGACTCCCCCTGTCCGTGGCAGGCTCAACCACCGATCCACTCATGATCGTCTTCCCTGTGACAGCCGCTGAGCCGGCTGGAGAGCCGGCTGGAGAGCGAACCACCACGGGCGACAGCGCCGACCACGGTGGATTCGGACGGTCATTGGGTGAGATTCTCCGCCTGGCTCTGCAACTCGGTCAGGGTAGCCGCCGGATCAGCACCCATCATGATCTTCTGGACCTCATCCGACGCAAACGCGGGTACTTCACCACCACGCGTCCCAGTCCAGTAAGGCGCCCGAACGAGTGAGTCCACCGTTGCGTTGAAGGGTACGAGCTGCGGAAACTGCTGGTAGAGCGGTACCAGCCGGTTGGCGGCTTCAATGTCGACCGGCAGGTAACTCAGCGCCTCCACACCGGCTGCGACGACGTCCGGAGCGAGCAGCGACACCATCAGTTCGGTGGCCATCTCATTCTGACAACGATCGGTTGCGAGCACCACGAGGCCGTTGCCACCGGCCACCGGGTGCTGGGTGCCGCCCGGCAGGACCGGGATCGGCGCCACTCCGAGCGGAAAAGCGCCCTTGCCCTGCTGCTCGAGTCCTCGTAGCCCCGGCACGACCGAGTTGATGCTCGCCCCGGCGATCGCGGTCTGCTTGCTCAAGCCGAAACGGACCAGGGCATCGGTCGGAGTCTTCGACTGCGGCCCGTAACTGCCGACCTTGGCCAGGAAGCCGGCGGCGGCACGAGCGGCGTCGGTGGTGAAGTTCGGCCGGCCCTCGGCGTTCTGGATGTTCGCGCCCTTCGAGCCGGCAATGGTGTTGAGGAACCACTGACCAAACTGATCCCCGGTCGGCAGGTCGATCGGTTGTACGCCCGGCAGCGCAGATTTGATCTTGTCGGCCGCGGCGATGACGCCTGCGGTGTCCGCCAGGGACTTCGGATCCACGCCGGCCTTGGCCAGCATGTCGGAATTGTAGAGCAGAACGGGGACGGACACCTGCTGGGGAACGGCGTACAGCTGCTTGCCGACCTTGCCCAGAGTCGTGAACCGCTGATCGTATGAGGCGCGCAACAACCGCGGCGCCAGCTCCTGCGCGTCGAGCTGCTGGACAAAGGTGGGCAGCAGGTCGAACCCGGCGACCGCAAGGTCGGTCGTGCGCCCGGCTGAGGCGTCGGCGCTGATCTGCTGGACGATCTGGGTGTAGGTGGTCGCAGTCGAGGTGATCTCGACGGTCAGGCCCGGATGGGCCTTCTCCATATAGGCCTTGCCGGACTTGGCCGTGTCATTGAGCGGGCCGCTCACGGTCATCCGCAGCGTCTTGACCTTGGTGGCGCACTGGGTGGATGCTCTGGCTCCGTTGACGTCGTCCACGGCAGCGGTCGCGGGCCGCGCGGTCGGGCGGAGACTGGAGTTGACCGACGGACCACTCGAGCCGCCGACTCCGCACGCGGTGGCCATGAACACGACAGCGGCGAGGGTGAGCAGCCTGACCATGCCTTTCCTCGCGCGGCCGGCGG
>NZ_CAUVXG010000032.1:0-19668 GCF_963555885.1 Protofrankia sp. Cr2 | reverse complement strand
CCCCAAGCGGTCTGGACAGACGGGTCCGGATCAAGTGTCTTCCTCTCGGGCACGCTCTCATCCCTCGGCACCGACACCGGTGCCGGTGATTCCGGCGGCCAATCGCCGCTGAGCTAGGATGAACACGACAAGTGTTGGAATGCTTACAATCAACGCCGCAGCCGAAAGCTGGGCGAAGTCCGGGAAACCGCCGCTGGCCGAAACCAGGTTCACCAGAGCCAACGGCGGGGTCGCGATATCCGGTGAGCGTGCCACCAGCAGCGGCCAAAGATACTCGTTAAACGAGAGCAGGAAGCTGAAGGTCGCGACCGTGGCGACCGCCGGCATCGACAGCGGTAGAACGACCGCACGCAGCGTCCGCCAGATGCCGAGGCCGTCCATTCTGGCCGCTTCCAGGAGCGCTACCGGAATCGTGCTCATATACTGCCGGAGCAGGAAGATTCCCGCAGCATTGGTCATGAAGGGCAGCACCAGCCCGGCTCTGGTGTCGGCCAGACCGAGCGCGGAAATCGTCACATAGTTCGGTATGGCGGTGATCTGTGGCGGGACCAGCAGAGTCGCGAGCACCACCGCGAACAGGGCCGTACGGCCGCGAAACCGAAGGCAGCCGAATGCATAGGCAGCTGGTATCGCCGTGGCGAGCTGCAGAAGCATGATCACAATGCTCACCCCGGCTCCGGTCACCAGCGCCCGGCCGAGGTCTGCCGCGTCGAACGCACGCGGGAAGGCCGCGAAGCCGACCTCCGACGGGATCAGGTTCGACGACAGTCCGAGCACACTCTGCGGTGGACCCACCGCAGTACGCAGCATCCACCAGAAGGGCAGGAAGGCGCCGCCGATCCCGACGGCGAGCAACGCCCAGCGCAGACCGGTTGAGATGATCGATGCAGGGGAACTGACCGGCTGGACGCGAATCACCGCTGACTCGCCCTCGATGGTCACACCGCCACCTCACGAGCGGCTCGGGCACGTGCCCATCGCCCGACGACAGCGCCGGCGACGCCGAGTAGGACAACGGCGACCAACAGCAACAACGCCAGCATGGAGGCATAGCCGATCCGAAACGATCCGGTAAACCCTGTCTCGTAAATGTAGTACACGATCGTCGTGCTGGAACCCAGCGGACCACCCTGTGTGAGGACCGCGACCGTCTCGAACGTCTGCAGGGTGAGAATCGTCGCAAAAACCGCAACGAATACGGTGGTGGGAGCCAGCAGCGGCAGCGTGATTCGACGCAGCCTCGCCCAGCCGCGGACGCCGTCGACATCAGCGGCCTCGTGCACCGATCTCGGGATTGTGGTGAGCCCCGCGAGGTATACGACGAAGACGAAACTCGCCAACCGCCAAGCGCCGACGAGCGCCACCACCGGCAACGCGGTGGATGTATCCCCGAGCCAGTCGACCGGGCTGATCCCGAACCAGCCGACCACAGTGTTCGCCAGCGCATGCGGATCGGCCGCGAAAATATAGGCGAAGACAACCGCCACGGCGACGAGATTGGCGCTCACCGGAAGAAACAGCGCAAGGCGGACAAGCGCACGCCCCCGGGTCACCCGTTCGGCCGCGAGCGCCAGGCCGAGGCCGACCACCACCGCCGGAATAACGGTGATCAGGCAGTAGACCACGGTATTACGGACGGCCTGCGCAAGGTCCGGATCATGCAGAGCATCACGGAAGTTGGCAGTGCCGACCCAGTGGAGGCTCGGACCGGTGAGGGTCTTGTCGGTGCCCGCGACGAACGCGGAGACCAGCGCCGGAGCGATCGTGAACACGCCGAGGCCGACGGATGCCGGCAGCAACAGGGCCGCCACCCGCCACCCTGGGCGCTGGAACACCGCGCTCATGGAGCAGCGGCCGGGCACAGTCGCGATGCCGGTCGCGATGCCGGTCGGCCACGCGTGCCCAGCTGGGACGGACCTGTTCGGTACACGGTTAGGAATCTTGACCGGTGACGGGGCATTTGTATACGACCAAGCCGTGTCGACACGGCGACCACACAAAGCCGACATTCGATCACCGGCAGACCTGCGAACAACGCCCTAACTGCCACAGAACGTTACAGATTCACCACCTTGAGTCCGATGGCAACGCTTCGGCTTCTGGTCCGACAATCAGGTGTGCCCCTTCGGCGCGATCCCTGCAAGAATGTCAATCGACCTGATGTCGATCTTCGGGGCCACAATGAGTGAGCGCAACAGTTCCGACTGGGGGCGCGTCGGCGACGACGGCACCGTGTACGTACGGACGGCCATGGGCGAACGCCCGGTCGGTTCCTGGCGGGCCGGCAGCCCGGCGGAGGGCCTCGCGCACTTCGGCCGGCGCTACGAGGACCTAGCGGCCGAAGTCGTGCTGCTCGAACAACGCCTTACCGTCCCCAGCGCCGAGCCTGCGGACCTCGCCTCGAGCGCACGCCGACTGCTGAGCTCCCTTGACACTGTCGCTGTCGTGGGCGATCTGGCGATCCTGGCCCGGCGCCTCGAGGCGGTACTGCGCGCAGTCGACGAGCAGAAGGCCAACCGCGCGGCCGAGCGGGCACAGCGGACCGCCGCGGCGATCGAAGCGAAGGAGGCGATCGTCGCCGAAGGCGAACGCCTCGCCGGCAGCTCCGATTGGAAGGCGTCGGGCGAACGGTTCCGCGCTATCGCCACAGAGTTCCGGGCAATCACCGGGGTGGATCGCCGCACGGACACCGAGCTGTGGAAAAGGGTGACCACTGCCCGCGATGAGTTCAACCGACGCCGGACCGCTCACTTCGCCGCACTTGACCAACAACGTGCGCAGGCCAAGGAACGCAAGGATGCGATTGTCGCCGAGGCCGAAACCCTCGCAGACTCCACCGAGTGGTCATCTAGCAGTGCTCGGTACCGGGCGCTGCTAGATGGCTGGAAGTCGGCAGGACGTGCGCCCAAGGACGCCGAGGACGCCCTGTGGCTGCGCTTCCGGTCCGCGCAGGACACGTTTTTCGCCCGTCGCAACACTGCCAACGCCGAACGTGACGCTGAGCTGCGCACGAATCAGGCCGGCAAGGAGCAGCTGCTCGCCGAGGCTGCCGCGATCGACCCCGGCCAGCCCGAGCAGGCGCTGCGCAAGCTTCGGGAAATCGAACAGCGCTGGGACAGCATCGGAAAGGTGCCCCGGGATGCCGGCGCCGACCTCGAGCGCCGGCTGTCCGCCGCTGGTGACCGCATCCGTCACGCGGCGGACGCGCGGTGGCGCCGTCCGGAGACGACGGAATCCGCATTTGTGACGACATTGCGGGAGTCCGTCGCCAAACTGGAGGCAAAGTTGGAGCGGGCACAGGCCGGCGGACGCACGGACGAGGTAGCGAAAGCCGAGTCGGCGCTTGCGACACAGCGTGAATGGCTTGCGCACGCGACCCGCTAGAAGCGTCCGACCCGTCACGCGGTAGGCCCGGACTTTCGGCCGCGCCGACAGGAACCCCTGCGCACGCGACATACGCCCCTTGTCGTGCGCCCGGCAGGCCCGTTTATCATGATCAATTAGGTGCAACGCCGAGCCCGCTGATCCCCAGGCGGGGTATACCCGACCGGCTGGGCGCTTGCCACAGCTAGCAGTCGGACGTACGCTTCACAGCGTTGGTTGCCCGGTCTTGCGGGTCCCACCATTACGGACATGGTTCTTCCGGGATTCCGCTCAGCCAAAGGCGACGTGGTCACGAATTCTCCGCGTCACCGCCGGCCAATACGATCTAGATGGGAGGAGGTTGACATCCAACATGCCACCCCTGAATGTGCGTGATCTCGGAGACTTCATCAGGGACCAGCGCAAAACCGCCCAGATTTCCCTTCGTCAGCTCGCTCGACAGGCCGGGGTCAGCAATCCCTATCTGAGCCAGATAGAGCGTGGTCTGCGAAAGCCGTCCGCGGAGATCCTGCAGCAGATCGCCAAGGCACTCCGAATCTCCGCAGAAGTGCTTTACGTACAAGCCGGTATTCTCGACGAGCGGTCATCCGACAATGACGTCGTCGTCTCGATCCTCGCGGACGCGAGTCTCACCGAACGACAGAAGCAGGTTATCATTGAGATCTACGACGCGTTCCGTAAGGAGAACTCGACCTACGAACTGATACCCGAATCACCCACGGTTGACGGCTCGAACACCGAACGGAACAATCCGGACGCAACCACAAACCCCGGCTCGGGGCTGGACGCTGGGTTCGACCAATCAGCCGCCCCCCCGAACGGTGCCGCCCCGCAGGGCGTCGCGGAAGGCGGCACGGAGGCGACGACCACCTCCACCAAGGGCAGCCAGGCAAAGAGAGCCACAAGCGCGCGGAAGACGGCCAGAACCCGACCGGTCGGCGATCCCGAACCACGAACGCCGGCGGCTCGGCGAGCACGCTCAACCGAAGCCAGCGGGGAAACCGGCAGGAATGTCAATGGCAAGGCCCCGACGAAGGCCGGCCCGACAGTATCCGACGGCTCCGCGCCTACCACTATGGCGACCGTTGAACCAGCCAGCCATGACCCGGCAGAGGACGCCTAAAAATCGATCGATCAGCAACATGACGACAACCGAAGGCCATGCCATAACCGTGAAGCAGGAGGAGTAATGGCCACGATCCGAACCACCGCCCACACATCGGACGACGCCGCCGAGGTCGAGGGTACCGTCAAGATCCAGCTGTCAGAGGTCCGCAAGCCCCTGTACGCCTCCGTTGGTGCTGCCGACGCCGCCGTCGAGAAGATCCTCACGCTTCCCACGACCTACGTGGACGAGGTCAAGAAGCTTCCCGGCCGGGTCAACGACATTTCCACCCAGGCCCAGAAACTACCGATCAACGTGCAGACAGTAGTCAAGGCGCTGCCCGCCACGGTGGGTTCGCAACTTTCCGACCTGCAAGGACGCGCAACTTCGCTCTACAACAGCTTTGCCGATCGGGGCGAGAAGCGGGTTTCCAGCATTCGTCGGAGCCCGGTCACCGAGGAGGCTGTTTCCCGTACCAGGGCCGCGGTCAGCCAGACCATGGCCGCTCGCACGTCGACTCGCAGGGCAGCCGAAACTGTAAGCACGGCCGTCAGCGACGCCGCTTCGTCCGACTGACCCCAGCGCATCCGGCGCCCGCGACCAGCGACCCTTCCCGAGCAGACTCCATCAGCACTCGGGAAACACAACCGTACATCACCGGCCTGTTTCGGTGACCACGGGTCCCGGACCCGAACGTGCGGGACCCGTGGTGTCTCGTGTTGTATTGAGATATGAGATTTCGCCCACTTGGATCCTCCGGCCTGCTGGTTTCCGTCGTCGGTCTCGGCTGCAACAATTTCGGTTCAAGGGTTGACCTCGAGGGCACCCGGGCCGTCGTCACCGCCGCACTCGACAACGGCATCACGCTCTTCGACACCGCTGACACTTACGGCAACAAGGGCGGATCGGAAACCCTGCTCGGCCATATCCTGCGAACTCGACGCGACGACGTCGTCCTCGCTACCAAGTTCGGCCACGACATGGGTGGCACATACGGCCCCGACTTCAACGCACGCGCTTCCCGTCGATACATCCGCAAAGCCGTGGAAGGGTCGCTTCGTCGACTTCAGACTGACTACATCGATCTTTTCCAGCTCCACGGACCCGACGCGTTCACTCCGGTCGAGGAGACCCTGACCGCACTCGACGAGGTCGTCCGCGAAGGCAAGGTCCGCTACGTGGGCTCATCGAACCTGGTGGCCTGGCAGATCGCGGACGCCGAGTGGACCGCACGCGCATCCGGTACCACCCGCTTCATCTCAGCGCAGAACCACTACAACCTGCTGGAACGCGGCGTGGAGGCCGAACTCGTCCCGGCCGCGCAGAAGTACGGCATCGGCGTGCTGCCGTACTTCCCACTCGCGAACGGCATTCTCACCGGGAAGTACATGCGGGACGAGCAGCCGCCGCCCGGGACACGGCTTGCGGGTCGCCAGGACGAGCTGACAGACACGGTATTCGACCGGGTCGAGGCGCTGGAGACCTTCGCCCGCGAACGCGGCCGCTCGCTGCTGGACGTGGCAATGGGTGGTCTGGCCGCGCAGCCGGCGGTAGCGTCGGTGATCGCCGGCGCCACCACAGCAGAACAGGTCCGAGCGAACGCCGCGGCCGGCGAGTGGCAGCCACGGGCCGACGACCTCGCAGTCCTCGACAAGATTGCCCCGACCCGACGCCCGAAATCCTGATGCCGCCCACGCGGCGGCGACTGACACCGGTCAGCCGTAGGTCGGTTCGGTCGTGATGGCGACCTTTGTCACCTACGCTCGACCTCCGTCGGGCCGACCGCGCCAGGGCGCGGCTGTCCGTAGGGCGCAACCTGGCCCTGTGTCCCCGAGGACGGCTGTCCCCGAAGACGGCGGTCATGGTTGAAGATGGCGGTCATGGTTGAAGTGAGGCTGGTGCGGGGGGACATCACCGAACAGGACGTCGATGCCGTGGTCAACGCGGCGAACTCGTCGCTGCTCGGTGGCGGCGGAGTGGACGGCGCGATCCACCGCCGCGGCGGACCCGAGATCCTCGCCGCATGCCGGGCGCTGCGCGCGAGCACCCTGGGCGGTGGCCTACCGACCGGCCAGGCGGTTGCCACGACAGCGGGACGACTGGCTGCCCGGCATGTCATCCACGTGGTCGGCCCCGTCTGGTCGGCAACGCAGGACCGCTCGCAGCTGCTGCAGTCCTGTTACGAGCAGGCCCTGCGTGTCGCAACCGAGCTTGGCGCCGCATCCGTGGCCTTCCCCGCGGTCAGCGCGGGTGCATACGGCTGGCCACGTGAGGACGCCGCCCGCATCGCCGTGGGCACCGTCCTGACCACGGCGACCGACGTGCGGGAAGCCCGCTTCGTGCTGTTTGACGAGGCCACCCACGCGGCCTTCCAGACGGCTCTGGACGCGCTTCGCTGATGCGCCGCCTCAGCCCGCTGCGCCACCTCAGCCGCTGACCGCGGCGGTGGCAGCGCTCGCACGGGTGGGCGGCCACGCCACGGTGACCTCACCCAGCCGCCATCGCCGCGCGTTGCCGCGCACCGGCCAACCGTCCGCCAGCATGACTTCGACCGCCGCAACCCAGCGTTGCCTCGGCCCGAACACCGCGCGCGGCGCCATCCGCGTCCAGGCGTCGTCGAACGAGGTCAGCAACGCGTGAACATCCTCGCCTGCAACGTTGCGGGCGATCAGCGACTTCGGCAGCCGTTGCGCGATCTCGGACGGACGGCTCAGGCTCGGCAGATGCGCCGCCAGGGTAAGCGTGGTGCCGCCCGGCCATGATTGCGGTGAGAGCCCCCACATCGGTCCCGGTGCCCCCGGCCGTACCACCGTGCCCACCTCGGTGGCGGCAGCGAGTGAACTGTTGATTGCGAACCAGCATGCGCGCCTGCCGATCTCGTCGCAGGTCCCTTCGACCAGCAGACCGCCGGGGGCGATCCGTTGGAGCATCGATGCCCAGGCCGGGCCGACCGCCGCGGCCTCATACTGGCGGAGCACGTTCAGCGCGCGAACCAGCACCGGGCGCAGCCCCGCGAGCTCGAATCCACCATGGGTAAAAGCCAGCCGCGGCGGGTGGGCGGACGGGGCCGCCGCTACCACCCGGTCCCGGTCGATCTCCAACCCGACGACCCTGACGTCGGGCACGACCCGAGCCAATCGTTGGTACAGCTCAACCGTGGTAATCGGGGATGAACCAAAACCGAGATCGACGACCAGCGGGGCGGGCACACCGCGCAGGCGGGCCGCCTGCGTCCCGATGATCCAACGATCCACCCTGCGCAGGCGATTCGGATTGGTCGTCCCGCGGGTCGCGAGCCCCAGCGCCCTGGCGCGGCCAGCGGCCAGCCGAGGCTCACGGCGGCGGACGGGAAAGGTACCGGACACGGCTTCACGATCGCAGGGCCATGGCCGCCCGAACAGTCACCCCCCGACCAGCCACCGCCGCTCGGTTCTGACCGCTCGGTTCAGGCTCATGGTCGCCGGCCGGCCGCGACGGGCCCGTCGATCGCGGCCCAGCGAACATCGCCAAAGGTAAGAGAATAATCACTCTTCGTCCGATATCGGCCCATCGACTCCGCTGGTGGCAGTATGTATCGGGCTCCCGTCGGGACGACGACGCGCCGCGAAGGAGGCAGCCGGACCGGGCTCGTACCTCAGACCTCGGGCGGAGGTGCCCGCAGGCCGCTGTGCGTGTCGTCGAACGCGTCCGGGCATGCAGGCGGCGGATCTGTTGTTCGAACATTCGGGAAGCTGGCGATCGATGCGTCCGGCTCATTATGGAGGTGGTCGGTGCGTCGGGTCCGGTTCGGCCACCCTCGTCGGGTTGCCATGCTGTCGATGCACACATCACCGCTGGAACAACCGGGGACCGGTGACGCGGGCGGGATGAATGTGTACGTGGTCGAGCTGTCCCGGCAGCTCGCCACGCTCGGCACCGAGGTTGAGATCTTCACCAGAGCCACCAGCAGCACGGTGGAGCCGACGGTCACGCTTGCCCCCGGGGTCACAGTGCGTCACGTTGATGCAGGCCCGTTCGGGGACGTCGGACGAGAGGACCTTCCGGCCTGGTTGTGCTCGTTCATCGTGGATGTGCTGCGGACTGAGGCCGCGCAGGAGCCCGGCTGGTTCGACGTCATCCATTCGCACTACTGGCTGTCAGGCCAGGTGGGGCTCGCCCTCTCCCGGCGATGGGCGGTCCCGCTGGTGCACACGGCCCACACCCTGGCAAAGGTCAAGAACCGTGCGCTTGCCGACGGTGACCGACCAGAACCGCCGAACCGCATCGCCGGCGAGCAGGAGGTCGTCGCCGGTGCGAGCCGGATGATCGCATCCACCGCTGATGAGCGGCACCATCTCATCGATCTCTACGGAGCGGATCCGAACCTTGTCGACGTGGTGGCGCCCGGAGTCGATCTGGAGGTGTTCCGCCCTGGGGAGGCGTCGGCGGCGCGGACCCGCCTCGGCCTGCCACCGGACGTGGTACTGCTGCTCTTCGTCGGGCGGATCCAGCCGCTGAAGGCGCCTGACGTGCTTCTGCACGCCGCCGCCCACCTGCTGGCGCATGAACCGGCGTTGCGGGACCGCATGGTGGTCGCCATCGTCGGCGGACCGAGCGGCTCAGGCCTCGACCGGCCGGACGCACTGGTCAAGCTCGCCGCCGAGCTGGGCATCTCCGATGTGGTCCGATTTCAGCCACCGGTTCCCCAAGTGGAGCTTGCCGACTGGTACCGGGCCGCGAGCGCGGTCGTCGTCCCCAGCCATAGCGAGAGCTTCGGGTTGGTCGCGCTAGAGGCCCAGGCATGTGGGACGCCGGTCGTCGCGGCCGCCGTCGGCGGGTTGCGCACGGCTGTCCGCCACGGCATTTCGGGAATCCTGGTGGAAGGACGTGATCCGGCCGCCTACGCCGATGCGCTGGCCCGGCTGATCGGTCAGCCCCGCTGGCGGCGGCGGCTCGCCGCCGGCGCAGTACGACGCGCCACGGAGTTCGGCTGGTCTGCGACAGCACGCGGCGTCATGGCCGGCTACCGTGACGCAGCGGCGCTGGCGACCGTTCCAGCGACCGCCTGACGACCTGTTACTCCGTACCCCTCGTTCATGATCATATGGAGGTGCACTGTGTCACGGCCTGTGGACGATACCGAGCGGGCACGCATCGACCGTGTGATCAACGATGCCCTGGACGACATCGGTCTGCCCTACGAGCGGGTGGACGAAGGATCCTTCCTGGTCACTGTGGAAGGCGACCACAAGCTCCGGACGATGACATGGCTGATCATAGGGGACCACACCCTGCGCATCGAGGCATTCTTCATGCGCCGGCCCGCCGAGAATCCGGCGGACACATACGCGTTCCTGCTCGGACGCAACGCCAGGAGCTACGGTGTGCACTTCTCGATAGACCTGGTCGGGGACATCTACCTCACCGGTCAGCTTCCACTGACGGCGATCACCGCCGACGAGATCGACCGTGTGCTCGGTTGCACCCGTACCTACTCGGACGAAAACTTCGACCCGGCCCTCACGCTCGGGTTCGCTGGCGCCATCGAGCGGGAGAAGGCATGGCGTGCTCGGGTCACCGCCGCCGAGACCGCCGAGGTAAGCCCCCGGATGCAGGGGCTGGGAGCCTCCGGCGGCCCTTGAGCTGCGCCCCTATTGCCGGTCGCTCTTAAGAGCGCACCCGGGTAAGGCGCGCGGACAGGTGCGACTGCAACGGTTTACCCTCGGCCTCCATGTCAATGGCATAGGCAAGATCACCGTCTTCGACGATGCCGTACAGCCGCTCTGAACGGTTGACCCTGCGTGCCGTGGCGGTCCGGATCACGACGTTGGACCGCAGGTCCACGCGCGTACCGACCACATCACCGACGTAAATCTCACTGATGCCGAACGGATGGGCGAGCATGACCTCGACTGTGGGCGGCCCGTCGCCATCCGGTGGCGCGACGCGCCAGAACCCCACCTCGGCGGCCAACGGGCTGCCCTCGTCGCGGCCGTCGCGAGGCTCACCGACCCACCAGGTCCGGGACTCATACGACAGGGCCGGACGGCCGCTACCGGCGAAAACGACCTCCTGGCCATAGCGGAAGCCAGCCATCCCCTCGTAGCCGCCGACGCCCTCACCGCGCCAGGTACCCACGAGGAATGCCAGTGGCAGCAGACTGGGATGGAGGTCGACGACCGGCCCCGGCGGTGTGGTCACGTCGGCACCGCCGCACGCGGGCGCGTGCCGGAAACGCTCAACGCTGGCCTGCGTACAGCTTGTAGACGACGTACACGGAGAACCACCCGATGAGTACCGCCACCATGATCAACAGCGCGGTGAAGAATGTTTCCAGCACGCGCCCAGCCTATCCGCCATGCACCGGTCCGGCGCCGTGATGCCAGCCCTGTGACGCAGCGGTGCGGCACCCCTGCAGCCGCACCGCCCCTGCAGCCGCAGAGTGCGGCTGCAGGGGCGGTCTTAGCACATCCCGTTACGCGCTGGTGGGCGATGCGCTCGGTGCACCACTGGGCGGGGTACCACCCGGCGCACCACTCGGCGGGGTGCCGCCGCCACCGCCACCGCCTGAGGTCGCCGTGAAACTGGGATCAACACCAACAGCGATCGTGCCGATGAAGCCTGCGGAGGCCGACCCGGTCACGGTCAGCAGGCCGTCCTGCACGCCCTTGCCCGTGTAGACCCTGTCATTGGCGAGCGTGGTGATCGTGCCGGTGTGCGAGCTGTATGGTTTGGTCGCCTCCACCTGGGTCACCAGGCTGTCCGCGAAGAAGAACTGACCGGTGTGGTGAGGTGTACCGCCCGCGTAGGTGTTGGCGGTGCTGTCCACCGCGCCACCGGTGTAGACCTTACAGTGAATGTGCACCGCGCGCGGGTTGTACCAACCAGGAAAGATCGTCCTGAACTCGACGACGCCGCTGCTGTTGGTGAACTGGATCCCACGCAGGTAGGTGTTCTCGTCACCGACACCGTCCTCGGCCGGCGCGCTGCCACCGGGGCTGGACGAGGTGAAGCCCGAGTAGTAGCCCCAGGCGTCACAGTGCCAGATCCCCACCGCCACGTTCGACAGCGGGGCGCACGAATTCTTGTAGTCGACGACGGTGACCCGCAGCGTGAGTGCGGCACCGGATTTGCCCTCGGTGATGTTCTTGCGCACGATGCTCTTGTCCAGCCAGAACGGACCCTGCTCCAGCTCGGAGGTCAGCACACAGGTACTGGCCGCCGAAGTCGTGGCCGAGGGAGTCGCCGTGGCCGTGCCTGTACCCGACGACGATCCACCGGGGAGGCTGGTGACCTGGCAGCCGGCAAGCGCGGCTCCGCCGAGCGTGACACCACCGAGCGCGAAGAGCTTGCGCCTGTTCAACGGTGTTGCAGTGAAATCGGTCATGGCATCAGGATGATGATTCTTCCCGTCAGAACCCTTGGCGCGAGCTGTGCATCGTCTGTGAGGACAGCCAACCGGCCCACTCCTCGATCATCACCAGGATGTCGATGGCGCGCGGGCTTCCCGGGTTCGCCGGACCATGCAGACTAGGCCTCATGGGTTCCCTGGTCATCAAGGCGACTGCCGGCTCGGACGCGCCGGAGCGATGCTCGCAGGCGTTCACCGTCGCCGCCGTCGCAGTCGCCAGTGGTGCGGAGGTCTCCTTGTGGCTTACCGGCGAGTCCGCCTGGTTCGCGCTGCCAGGACGCGCCGCCGAGTTCGCGCTGCCTGAGTCCGCGCCTCTCGTCGACCTGCTGGATGCGGTTCTGACCGCTGGACAGGTGACTGTCTGTACTCAGTGTGCGGCACGGCGAGGCATCGGCCCCGATGATGTACTCCCGGGTGTACGCATCGCGGGCGCCGCCGTCTTCGTGTCGGAGGTGCTGGCCGAGGGAGCCCAGGGGCTCGTGTACTGACCTGATCTTCTGATGCCAGCCTGCAGAACCCTGCCGGGCAACGGCCCCACCTGCCGGGCAACGGCTCCTGCAAAGGCAGACCACGGCCGGCACACGAGGAGACTCCTTCACGGCGTCGGCCGGATGCGGTTTTGTGAGCGCATGATGCACGAACCCGATGTCCTGTACGCAGTCGTCCAGTTTGACAGCACCGCGCGGCGGACGGTCCGGCGAGTCGTCGCACCATTTCCGGACCGAAGTTCCGCTGCGCTGTTCGCGACCGACAACGGTCTGCGCGACTTCGCCGTCGGCCCGATGGCGTTCGCCGTGCCAACGCGGGCTGCCTGCACCGGCCAGAGCATTCCCACGCCCCGGTCGGGTGGTTACTGACAAGAGCCGGAAACCCCGACGGCGCGATCGTAACCCTGCGCGCGCCGCCGGGGTCGTGGAAAAACCTATGCGGCTACTTCCACCTCGGTGTCGACGGGCTCGCCTTGGCGGGCGACGACCGTCCGCTCGCCGGACCCGCCCGGAACCAGCGCCCGGACGGTCCACGAGCCCGGCCGGGCAAAGAAACGGAACTGACCGGTCGCGGACAGCGGCACCTCGGCGGTGAAGTCCCCACCCTCGTCCAACAGGCGCGCATAACCCGATGAAACGGGCGAACCGTCCTTTAGAACAACACCCTGGATGACAGTCTCCTTGGCCACGTCAATTCCCTCCACCGAAGGTCCGCCGCTGGTCGCACCGCACACGTGTCAGACGTCCTTCTCGATCGGGACGCCGACCAGTGAACCGTACTCGGTCCACGAGCCGTCGTAGTTCTTCACATTCGGCAGGTCGAGCAGTTCGTGCAGCGCGAACCAGGTGTGTGCCGAACGCTCACCGATGCGGCAGTAGGCGATGGTCTCCTGCGTAAGATCCACCCCCGCGTCGGAGTACAGGGTGGTCAGCTCGTCGTTCGTCTTGAACGTGCCGTCCTCGTTCGCGGTTTTCGCCCACGGAATGTTCTTCGCGGTCGGGACGTGTCCGGCCCGTTGTGACTGCTCCTGCGGCAGGTGCGCCGGAGCAAGCAGCCGCCCTGCGAACTCGTCGGGCGAGCGGACGTCGACGAGGTTCTTCTCGCCGATCGCGATTATGACCTCGTCCCGGAAGGCGCGGATGTCGGTGCGGGCGTCGCCGGCGGTGTACTGGGTGGCCGGCCGCTCCTGGACCTCTTCGGTCAGCGCGCGGCTGTCCAGTTCCCACTTCTTGCGACCACCGTCGAGCAACTTGACGTCGGCATGCCCGTAGAGGGTGAAATACCAGTAGGCATAAGCTGCGAACCAGTTGTTGTTACCACCGTAGAGAACGACGGTGTCGTCGTTCGCGATGCCCTTGGTCGACAGCAGCTTCTCGAACTGCTCCTTGTTGACGAAGTCGCGGATCACCGGGTCCTGAAGCTCCGACTTCCAGTCGAGGCGGACCGCGCCCGGGATGTGACCCTTGTCATAGGCGGAGACATCCTCGTCGACCTCGACCAGGACGACCTTGGGGTCTGTCAGGTGCGCTTCGGCCCAGGCCGGGTCGACGAGCGCGTTGGAACGACTCATGCGTGCACTCCCTTCACGGAACGGATGGCAAGATATATGTGACAACCGAGACAAAAGTTGATGGCAGCGTTCAGGAACGCCGCTACAAATGCAAACGCGGTGGCGGTGTAGCCAAGAGGAGGGACACCGGCGAGAAATCCGATCGTGCCCACCGCACCGAACGCCGCGCCGACCGCCTGCGCGAACCGGGGTGGTCGTGCATCCTCCAGCTCGGCCGGCGCTCCCAGACGGGGGCGGATCAAGGTGCGATAGAGCAGCCCGTACGGTGCCCACCGGAGTCCCAACACGGCCCCGGTCAGGAAGACCGCGGTCTGCGCGAGGAGTAGCCATCCGCTGGCGGTAAGCAAAACCATTGCGAGGACAACACTGGTCACGACGGCGGCAAATCGGGGACCTCGCGGGTCAACCACGAACTCATCTCCTGAGGGGCGGGCCCGCCGACAGCGGGCGACATCAACGCACAGATCAGGAAAGTCGACACGATGTGCTACCGACACGACACAAATCGATCGTGCGGCGGCTGACGAGCTCGGTGGCGAACATAACCTCTCGACCGTAGCAGCGAACATGACCGATGTGTTACCGATACGACCACCTGTAGCGGTGATCGAAGCTGCCGGTCACGGTGCCGGGCACGGTGCCGGTCCCGGAGCCTCGCCTTCTGCGGCGGACACCGCACCTACGGCGACTTCCAGTGCGGCGAAGACAGCTGCCCTGCCTGGTGGGGCGCCGCTGGCCCGAGCGACCTCCCGAGCCTGCGCATCAAGGACCAGAACGGTCGGCGTCCGCCGTATCCGCAGCCGCCTGACCAGCTCCAGATGCGACTCGGCATCGACCTCGAGATGGCGCACGCCCGCCACGGTCGCGGCAACGTCGGCGAGGATGCGCCGGGTCATCCGGCAGGGGGCGCAGAACGCCGTGGAGAACTGCAGCAGCGTGGCACGCGTGCCGGGTGTGATACCCAGCTCCACAAGATCGCTTGCAAGCTCCAGGCGCGGCTCCCCGCCGTACGGATGCGCACTGGCACGGGAATCCACTGCAGGCATGTCAGATACAGGCGTGTCAGACATCGTGGATATGCCCGATACGCCCGTAACGGGGTCACCCGCCGCAGGGGTGCCGGCCGCCGGGCTACCCGTAGCCGTAGCCGAAACCGGAGCCGAAGCCGAAGCCGAAGCCGACATGCGGGTCATCCGGAACCGCCCGTCTCGAACCCGAATGACCATAATGATCACACCGACGGCCGCCAGCGCCCCGAGTAGCACACACATCCCGGTCACGACAGCGTCCAGCGCATCCGGACGCCGATTTCTTCCTGACCCCGCGGCGCCGACCACTTAGAGCGAGCGTGTCATCCCGCGAGCGTGTGAGCGACTGCATACACGAACACCGCCGCCACGGCCAGCG
Organism: Protofrankia sp. Cr2; assembly: GCF_963555885.1. NCBI lineage: Bacteria > Bacillati > Actinomycetota > Actinomycetes > Frankiales > Frankiaceae > Protofrankia > Protofrankia sp. Cr2. The sequence continues at coordinate 4,323 of NZ_CAUVXG010000032.1, read as the reverse complement.
GGAGTACTGCGACAAGAGGCCATTCGAACTCCGGATCACCGCTGGCACGCAGCTCGGCGATCCCACGGGCGACAACCATGTCGATGATGACGGCTACCGTCGCGGCTACCGTCGCGATCGCCGTGCCGTCGGAAACGGTCAACCCGGCGGCCGCGGCACCGAAGGCAGCCCCACCAGCGGCGGCCGCCACCAGGCCGATGGCCCGGGAGATCAACCACCAGCCGGCCGGTAGGACCACCCGGCCGCCGGCGAACGCCGCGCAGGCCCGCGCGACCATGACCGCCGAACCCCCGCCGACGAGGCCGACAGCCGCCATCGCGGGGCCGCCCGCCCGGCCGGCCGGCGTTTCGATCGAGGCCACGTCCACGTAGCCGGTCAGCAGGGTGACGATGAGAACCCCGCTGAGCCCCGCAGCCATGTCCACCGTCACTCTCACGGGCTGATCCGGTGTCGCCGGACCGGGGGGGCCGGCCCGCCGCCGCGCCAGCTGACCGAGGATGACCGCCACCACCGCGACACCGATGACCCCGGCGCCGTCGCCGATCTCGTGGGAGTCGCTGACCAGCACGATGGCGTCCGCGGCCAGCGCGGCCAAGCCGACGATCACCAAGGTCCCGATGGAACCGGCAAACGTCCGTACCCATGCCCAGCCGAGGAGAAACTGCTCGATGGCGATGACGGCGACGAGCGGCAACGGCCCGACGCCGGCAACCAGCGCCGGGACGGCTGCGGCCACCGCTGTCGAGACACCGGTGAGGAACACCGACGGTCCACCCACCGGGCGTGACCGCTGCGCCGCCACGGATGCCGGCACGTCTACCGACTCCGTTCTGACGGCCGTCTCGGCCCCGCGGGCTCGCACACCACCATGCTCCCATACCCCGGCGACTACACCGGCGACGATGCGAGCGCGACGAACCGGACGAAGCCGACCGGACAGGTGCACCTCACAGAGCCGATCACGGCGCCCCTCACCCACCGGCGAACGGCGGGAGCACCTCCACCACAGCGCCGTCCGTAAGTGCCACGTCGGCATGGCTCCGGGTGCCGACCGGGGCATCGTCCACCAGGAACGCGCAACGCGCCAGCACAGCCGTCAACCGCCCCGGACGAGCCCGAGAGACCGCGTCCAGTAGCTCGGCCAGGGTATCGGCGTTCTGCTGCTCCTCAGGTACCCCGGCCGCATCCCTGGCCCCGGCCCAGTAACGGATCGTCACGCAAGCCATGGGAACTCCGGGAGCTCGGGGGTGTCATCACGGTCTGATCGCGGGCGCGCCGACGCGTCCGGGCCGGGCTGGTCCGGGATCAGCCGGTCGACGCCTGCCCGCTCAGCGCGGCCGACGAGCAGATCGGGTAGGTGGCGGCCGAGACGGTCCAGCAGCCCTGGGACAAGCCCCGATTCGGCGTGCCCGAAGCCTGGAATGATCCACAACTGGCCGTGCTCCCCCGAAGCCACCGCCAGCGACCGAGGATGCTCCAGGGTGAAGTAGGCGTCCCGGTCTCCGTGGACGAACAGAACCGGCGTCGGCGCGATCCGGCCGGCGACGTCGAGCGGGGACGCCGGGATCATCGGCCAGATTTCGGACATCAGCCGTACGCCGAGCGCCTGGCGGGCGATGCGCCGGCCGGCGGCTGTCTCCGCAAGCCAGCTCAGCCGCCGCATCGCGGCGGTGTCACGGACGTACCAGCGGCTCGGCGCGCTCACGCTGACGACCGCGTCAACGGGGTTCCGCACGGGGTACCCGCGCACGCAGTCCCCGCCGCGGGCGAAGGCCGCGTGGCGGAGCACCGCGGCAGCGCCCATTGACCAACCGACGGTGATGACGTTCAGGTAACCGAGCCGCCGGGCTTCCCCCACCGCCGCGTCCACATCCAGAACTTCCAGGTCGCCGAGGGTGCACACGCCCGAGGACAGGCCGTGGCCCCGCAGATCCGGGGTGAGCACACCCGCATAGGGCCGGATGCCGTCGCTGACCGCCCTGACCGGGGGTTTGTCACGAAAACCGGAAAAACCGTGGGCGATGACGACGCCAAGATCAAAACTATGGTCGACGGCAGAAGCAACACGGACGCAATGGGTCGTGGCGAGGATCTCACCGTCCGAGGTGGGAAGAACCCCGAAGACAGTAGGAGTGGAGGAGGGCACTCCGCTATCCTCCCCACAGGCCGGTATTCGTTTCATGCCCATGACGGTCGTGGAACGCGGGGGGCCGGTCGCAAGGTATCCGTGGGTCGACGCTGCCCCAACATCGCAACCGAACCCTGGAGGAGTCGACTTGAGCGTCGTCCTGTTGCTCACCAACGCCCCCGGACCGTCCGCGGAGTCCTTTCCCTCACTCGGGCTCCTGACTCACACCGTTCGCGTCGCACCACTCGAGGCCAGCGCGCTCCTGGACGCACCGCCGGTGGACGTCGTCGTGGTGGACGGGCGCCGGGAACTCGTCGTCGCCCGTGGCCTGTGCCGCCTCCTGCGCACAACCGGGCTCACCACTCCCCTGCTCGCGCTCGTCACCGAGGGTGGGCTGGCCGCGGTATCAGCCGACTGGGGCGTCGATGACGTCGTCCTCGACAGCGCCGGACCGGCTGAGGTCGAAGCGCGGTTGCGGCTCGCGATCGGTCGCGTCGCGGCGGCCGGCGGCACTGCGGAAGCCGGTGTCATCCGGTCCGGCGACCTGTCGGTGGACGAGACCACCTACTCGGCCAAGCTGCGCGGTCGTCCGCTCGAGCTCACCTTCAAGGAATTCGAGCTGCTGAAGTACCTCGCCCAGCACCCGGGCCGGGTCTTCACCCGCGCCCAGCTCCTGCAGGAGGTGTGGGGCTACGACTACTACGGAGGTACCCGGACGGTCGACGTCCACGTGCGTCGGCTGCGGGCCAAGCTCGGCCCGGAGCACGAGTCGATGATCGGTACGGTGCGGCACGTCGGTTACAAATTCGTCGCGCCTCCGATCGCACCGCTCCCTGAAGACGCAGCGGCCAGCCACAACGACAGGGACGTGGCTCGCACCCCCCAGCGGGTCTCGCTCTAGGATGCCGTGGCCGAAGGGCGCGCGAAAACCATGATCGCATACCCTTCGGCCACGCAGACAAACGGATGCCTCCGGGCATGCGAAAACCATGATCGCATACCCTTCGGCCACGCAGACAAACGGATGCCTCCGGGCATGCGAAAACCATGATCGCATACCCTTCGGCCAGGCCAACCTTCTACTGTCGCCCAATGGCGCTGTACTGGACCCGGCAACTGACCTCTCACGACGTCGACGTCCTACGGGACCTGGTGATCATAGCCACCGGGACGGACGGGGTCGCCCCGTTGTCCGATGATGCAATGTTGCGATTGTCGCCCGATCCACTCACCAGCGGGCATCATCTGATCATCGCCGCATCAGACGCATCAGACGCATCAGACGCATCAGACGCATCAGACGCATCACCATCGCGCCAGATCGCCGGATACGCCTACCTGGCCATCCGCTCCGATGACAGCTGGCAGGCGGAGCTGGTCGTGCATCCCGGACAACGGCGCCGTGGCTGCGGCGGGCACCTTCTCGCCACGCTGACCGCATCCGCTGACCAGGCCGGCGCGCAGCTCAATGTCTGGGCGCACGGCGACCCACCCGCGACGGTGACGCTGGCGCACCGGTACGGCTTCGTTCGCGAACGCGTGCTCTGGCAGCTGCGCCGACCGCTGTCCGCCCTCCCCGACCTAGCACTGCCACCGGGCGTCACCATCCGCACCTTCATCCCGGGACAGGACGAGGACGCATTGGTAGCGGTCAACCGTGCTGCCTTCACCGACCACCCCGAGCAGGGGCGCTGGACGGTAAGCGATGTTCGTCTGCGGGAGGCCGAGCCGTGGTTCGACCCGGCGGGCTTGTTCCTCGCCGAGTCCGCCGGCCGGCTGGCCGGTTTCCACTGGACAAAGGTTCACCACGGCATCGACGACATACCCGGGCCCGGCCACATCGCGACAGCCGAGGCAGCCACCACGAAGACGGACGTCGGTGAGGTCTACGTCGTTGGTCTGGAGCCCACATTCGCAGGTCGCGGGCTCGGCCGCGCCTTGACCCTCATCGGGCTGCACCACCTACGTGATCAGGGCCTGACAACGGCGATGCTCTACGTCGAAGACCTCAACCAGCGGGCAATGCGCCTGTACGAAGGTCTGGGCTTCACCCGGTACCGCGCGGACATCTCCTACCGGCGCGCACCTGGCGCAGGTTCTCAGACCTGATCAGACCTCATCTCGATCAGCGCTCTGGGGACTGCGGCATCCGGGCGCACGATCTGACGATCGTCGCGCGCCCTTCGGCGCTCTAA
>NZ_CAUVXG010000031.1:17864-61017 GCF_963555885.1 Protofrankia sp. Cr2 | reverse complement strand
GGCCACGAAAAGCAGAGCGGCCACAGCAACCGGGACGACCCACGGGACGGCACCGGCACACGGGACGGCCCCGGCGAGAATCTCTTCGGAGGCGTTCCGTGATGTCGGTCGACCAACACGCCGCCCGCTATCGCAGCTTCCTCGTCGCGGCGATCACGCTCGGGCTGATCACCTGGCGGGTGGCTTTCAACCTCGGCGCGTACAACACGGTGTTCTACGAGGACGTCTACGCTGTCGTAGTCGCCAGCACCATCGCGTTCGGCGCCAGTTTCCTTGCGCCCCATGAAGCCCCCCGTGGAGTCAGGATCCCGGCCGTGTCGGGACGGATTCTGCTCGCCGCACCTGCTATCTGGACGGTCCTCGCCCTGAGCGTGACCGGTTCGCTCACCGCGGCGGAGTCATCACCGATCCTTATGGCGCTGGGCGTCATCATCGGTGCGACATCCGTCCCGTACGTCCTACTGCTGCTCGCACGCGTTGTCGTACCTTCGTTGGAAACACTCCGGGGCCGGCCGCTGGCCGTCCTGATAGTGATGACAGCCCTCGTCGCTGCGGCCGGATGGCTGACGGGTCGCCACAACGATCGGTTCATGACCTGCAACGACTTCAAGGTCGCCGGCCAGGACCAGCCCAGGAACTGCACACCCTGAACGAGGACGCGCTGGGCGCCGGGGGTCAAGCGTTCGAGGCCGAACAAGCTAGGTAGACTCTAGGCTGTCTAGACAGACCATTTGACGGTTGATGTTGGAGACTATGATGAGTTGGCAGGTTCAGGAAGCAAAACAACGCTTCAGCGAGGTACTTCGCGCCATGAAGAGCGATGGTCCACAGACCATCACCCGGCATGGCGAGGAGATCGCCGTCATCATCGACATCAATGAATATCGAAGGCTGACTGCGCCGAACACGAACCTCACCGAGCTCCTTCTCGGTCCGCCGTACTTTGATGACGATGTCGTCTCCGTTATGGACGAGATCGAGGTCGCGCGCAAAAAGGACTTTCCCAGGGAGATCGACCTGGGGATCGGCGGATGAGATATCTACTGGACACCAATATTCTCTCCGAGACCAGAAAGCGCAGGTCAGACCCTGGCGTGACGGAATGGATCTCTGCCACGCCACCGGACCGGCTACATCTGTCCGTCCTGACCATCGGCGAGATCGAGCAAGGCATCACGGGCCTGTTCCAACGAGGCGACCATCGGCAGGCAGCAGCCTTCGAGAACTGGCTGGACGACATCGTCGCGGAGTTCAACGAACGTATCGTTGCCGTCACTGTCCAGATCGCCCGGGAGTGGGGCGGGCAGAGCAAATCCCAACCCATTCCCACGGTCGACGCGCTCATTGCGGCCACCGCCACGGTGCACGGCTGGACACTGGTCACCCGTAACACCAAGGACCTCCAGAATACCGGTGCGCGGGTGTTGAACCCGTTCACCGGCTGACCCCGGCTCGTCGGGCAGCGGATGATCAGGAAACGGATGAGTGGTTCGGCCGTGGCAGGTTGGTGCACTTGACCGGGAGCCGGGGGATCTGTTCTGCTCATCAGGCCCAGCCGATGCACCAGACCCCAGCTGATGGACACGCGAGGGACACGGAGGAAACCGGTTGGAGTGCCTCCTGACGCTGAGTGCCCGGCCACACCGCCAGGCCGCCGGCGATGAAAAGTCGATCTCCAGCCACACGTCGCGGGGGATGCACATGCCCGGATGGGTCCGCGCCGCCGGCTTGCTGGCCGGCGCCGCACTCGATGTCGTTCTCGCCGACCCGGTGCGGATGCACCCGGTGGCCGCCTTCGGCACCGTTGCCGACCATGCCGAACGGTTGCTGTACCACGACAGCCGGGCCGCTGGTCTGGCCTACACCTCCGTCCTCGCCGGTGGCACGGTCATGCTCGGCGCTCTGGCGCGCACCGGCGTGGCCAGTGCCGGACGTCGGTTCGGCTGTCAGCGCGCGACATCGGCGGCATTGACCGCGGCGGCCACGTGGACGGTCCTCGGCGGGACGTCCCTGCGCCGCCACGGCCGCCGACTCGGCAGTGACCTCGCCCGCGGCGATGTGGCCGCGGCCCGAAGCCGCCTACCAGCGCTGTGCGGTCGGGATCCGGCCGTCCTGGACACAGCCGGCCTCTCCCGCGCCGGGGTCGAGTCCCTTGCCGAGAACACCTCGGACGCGGTCGTCGGGCCGCTGGTCTGGGGAGCCGTCGGTGGCGTTCCGGGCCTGCTCGGCTATCGGGCGATCAACACTCTGGACGCCATGGTCGGCTACCGCAGCAGCCGTCACGCCCGCTTCGGTTGGGCCTCAGCCCGCCTGGACGATTTCGCGAACCTCCTGCCCTCCCGGGTCACGGGGCTCCTGGCATGTGCGTGTGCCCCGGTCGTCGGCGGCTCACCCGTTGACGCCTACTGGGTGATGCGCCGCGACGGCGCGAGCCATCCGAGTCCGAACGCCGGCCAGGTGGAGGCGGCCTTCGCCGGCGCGCTCGGGCTGCGTCTCGGCGGGACGTTGCGCTACCACCACGGGGTCGAACACCGGCCGGTGATGGGATACGGCCGCACCGCCCAGCCCGCCGACCTGGAGCGAGCCGCGGTCCTGTCCGCCGCGGTCAGCGCCAGCGCGCTCATCCTGTCAGCGGGTGTCGCCGCAGCCGCATCGGCGGCCCGGTCGACTGCCCGGTCAGCCGTCCGGTCAGCATGGACGTCAGGCCGGGCGCGTCGACGGAACAGGCGGTGAGCGGCGGCGCACTGTTGGTCGCCGGGACGACATCGGACGCGGGCAAGAGCATCGTCACCGCCGGTCTGTGCCGATGGCTGGCCAGGGAAGGCCTGCGGGTTGCGCCGTTCAAGGCCCAGAACATGGCGCTGAACTCCGTCGTGACCGCAGACGGCGCCGAGATCGGCCGCGCTCAGGCGATGCAGGCCGCCGCCGCCGGGGTCGAGCCGGAAGCAGCGATGAACCCGGTCCTGCTCAAACCCGGCGACGACCGGCACAGCCAGCTCATCGTTCTCGGCCGTCCGGTCGCCGAGGTGGACGCGTTGAGTTACCGTCCGCACAAGGCGCAGCTGGCCGCGGTCGTCGCGGACTGCCTGGCTGATCTACGTGCCCGTTTCGACGCGGTGATCTGCGAGGGGGCCGGCTCACCCGCGGAGATCAACCTGCGGGACACCGACATCGCGAACATGGGGCTGGCGCGGGCCGCGAACCTGCCGGTGCTGGTCGTCGGCGACATCGATCGGGGCGGGGTGTTCGCCGCGCTGTTTGGCACCCTGGCCCTGCTCGACGCGGCCGACCAGGCACTGATCGCGGGATGGATCATCAACAAGTTCCGCGGCGACCCACGGCTGCTCGAACCCGGCCTGCGTCAGCTTGAGCGGCTCACCGGGCGTCCCGTGCACGGGGTGCTGCCGTGGCGGTCCGGGCTGTGGCTGGATGTCGAGGATTCCCTCGATCTCGCCTCGTACCCCGGCGAACTTCCGCCGACCGCGGGAGAGCTCCTGCGGGTGGCGGTGATCCGGTTGCCGCGGCTGTCCAACGTCACCGACATCGACCCGCTGCGGGCCGAACCCGGGGTGGTCGTGGCGTTCGCGACCCGACCGGCCGACCTGGTCGACGCCGACCTGGTCGTCATACCCGGGACGCGCGCGACCGTGGCGGACCTGGCCTGGCTGCGCGGATGCGGCCTGGACGCGACACTGCGGGCACGCGCGGCCGATGGCCGGCCGATCCTCGGGATCTGCGGCGGATACCAGATGCTCGGCCGGCACATCCACGATCCGGTCGAGTCCGGAATCGGGGAGGTGGACGGTCTCGGCCTGCTACCGGTGACCACCCGGTTCGCCCGGGACAAGCTGCTCGGCCGGCGCGCCGGCATGAGCGCCGAGGGACTCGCGGTCACCGGCTACGAGATCCGGCACGGCCGGCTGACCGTGGACGGCGACGGCGGTGAGCCGTTCGCCGCGGACGGCATCCGCGTCGGTGCGGTGGCCGGCACCAGCTGGCATGGACTGTTGGAGAACGACGAGTTCCGCCGGACGTTGCTCATCGACGTGGCGACCCGGGCCGGACGCTCGTTCACCCCGGCCGCCACCTGCTTCGCCGATGTCCGCCAGCGCCGGCTCGACGCGCTCGGCGATCTGATCGCCGACCACCTCGACACCGCCGCCGTCCGCACACTCCTGGACAGCGGCCCACCGTCCACCCTTCCCTTCGTACCACCGGGAGCACCCTGAAGATGTCCGCCGGCGACGAACCCACGATCGTCCTGCTGTCCACGGCGGACACCGAGCTGCTGGCCGCTCGTGCCAGCGGGATGCCGTGGCGGGTGGCCAACCCGGCCCGGCTCGCCACCGCGGACATCGCCACGCTGCTCGACGGCGCGGCCGTGGTGGTCGTCCGGCTGCTCGGGGGGGTGCGGGCCTGGCCGGACGGGCTGGCCGCGACGCTCGCCGCGGGCCACCCGACGGTGGTGCTCGGCGGGGAAGCGGTGCCCGACGCCGAACTCATGGGACGTTCCACCGTACCGGCCGGTGTTGCCACGGCGACGCTGGGATACCTGGCCGAGGGCGGCACCGCGAACCTCGCCGAGCTGTACCGCTTCCTTGCCGACACCCTGCTGCTCACCGGGTTCGGTTTCGCACCGCCCGCGGCGATGCCCACCGCCGGGGTGCACGGCACGCGGGTGCGCACGCCCGACCGTCCAACGGTCGGGGTCGTGTTCTACCGGGCGCACGCGACGTCGGGCAACACCGCGTTCGTGGACACGCTGTGCGACGCGTTGGAGGCTCGCGGGGCCAATGCCCACCCGGTGTTCGCCCCGTCCCTGCGCGGCCTGGACGCAACCAACCTGGACCCGACCAACCTGGATGCAGCCGGCCGGGCTGATGGCGTCCTGGGTCTGCTCGCCGGGGTCGACGCGCTGGTGGTGACCGTGCTCGCCGCCGGTGGCACCCGTCCGTCGGATGCGTCCGCGGGCGGGGATGACCAGGCGTGGGACGTCGGTGCACTCGCCACCCTGGATGTGCCCGTGGTGCAGGGGCTGTGCCTGACCTCGTCGCGTGCGCAATGGGCGGCGGGCGACGCGGGCGTGACACCGATGGACGCGGCCATGCAGGTCGCGATCCCCGAGTTCGACGGCCGGATCATCGCCGTGCCGTTCTCGTTCAAGGAATCCGGTGCGGACGGAGTGCCGGTGTACGCGGCCGACCCCGAACGCGCGGCCCGGCTCGCCGGGATCGCGGCGCGCCTGGCCCGGCTGCGACACGTCCCCAACAGCGAGAAGAAGATCGCGTTGGTGCTGTCGTCGTACCCGACGAAGCACGCTCGGGTCGGCAATGCCGTCGGTCTGGACACCCCGGCGTCCGCGATCCGGTTGCTGGACGCGCTGCGCGCGGCCGGTTACGACCTGGGAGACCCCGAACCTGTGGCGGCGGAGGGTCAGAACGGACCCGCAGCGCTCTCCGACGGGGACACCCTCATCCACACGTTGATCGCAGCCGGCGGGCACGACGTGGAGTGGCTCAGCGAGGAGCAACTCGCGGCCGCGCCGGCCCGGGTACCCGCATCGGTCTACCGACGTTGGTTCAACGCCCTGCCTGCGAGCCTGCGGGAGGCGATGGTCCGGCACTGGGGTGATCCGCCCGGCACCCTGTATGTCGACGAATCCCCTGGTGAACCGGCGATCGTCCTCGCAGCGCTGCGATTCGGCAACATCCTGCTCATGATCCAGCCACCGCGGGGCTTCGGGGAGAACCCGGTGGCGATCTATCACGACCCGGACCTGCCGCCGTCCCACCATTACCTGGCCGCCTACCGCTGGCTGGATTCCGAGTTCGGCGCGGACGCGGTCGTGCACCTGGGTAAACACGGGACGTTGGAGTGGCTGCCGGGCAAGGGGCTCGGCCTGTCCGCCGGCTGCGCCCCGGACGCCGTCCTCGGTGACCTGCCACTGGTCTACCCGTTCCTGGTCAACGACCCGGGCGAGGGCACCCAGGCGAAACGCCGCGCACACGCGGTAATCGTCGATCATCTGGTGCCGCCGATGGCACGCGCCGACACCTACGGCGACATGGCCAAGCTGGAGCAGCTCCTCGACGAGCACGCGACACTCGCCGCGCTCGACCCGGCCAAGCTGCCGGCTGTGCGGGCGCAGATCTGGACGTTGATCCAGGCCGCGCAGCTCCATCACGACCTGGGCTTGGACGAACGCCCCGGCGACGACGCCTTCGACGACTTCCTGCTGCACGTCGACGGCTACCTGTGCGAGGTCAAGGACACCCAGATCCGCGACGGCCTGCACATTCTCGGCCAGGCCCCGGCGGGTGCGGCGCGGGTGAACCTGGTGCTCGCGATTCTGCGGGCATCGCAGGTGTGGAGTGGTACGGCCCGAGCGCTGCCGGGGCTGCGGGCCGCGCTCGGCCATGTCGAGGGCGGCGGGGCCGGGCGGGTCGAGGTGGACGAATTCGAGACGACAGCCCGCGCACTCGTCACCGGGATGGACGCCGCCGGCTGGGATCCGGCCGCCGCGGCCGGGGTGTGCGCGGACGTCCTCGGGTCACCGAACATCGCCGGGTCACCGAACATCGCCGGGGGGGCGAACGTCACCGAGGTCGAGAAGGTGCTGGTGTTCGCCGCGTCCGAGGTGGTGCCGCGTCTGGACCGCACCCCGGACGAGATCACTGCCGTACTCCGGGCGCTCGGTGGCGGGTTCGTGCCGCCGGGGCCGTCGGGGTCACCCACCCGCGGGCTGGTCAACGTGCTGCCGACCGGGCGGAACTTCTACTCGGTCGATCCGAAGGCGATCCCGTCCAGGCTGGCCTGGGAGACCGGCCGCGCACTCGCCGACTCGCTCCTGGCCCGCCACCTCGCCGACACCGGAAGCTATCCGTCCTCGGTGGGACTGACCGTCTGGGGCACATCCGCGATGCGTACGCAGGGTGACGACATTGCGGAAGTACTGGCGCTGCTCGGCTGCCGGCCGACCTGGGACGACGCGTCCCGGCGGGTCACCGGCTTCGAGGTGGTACCGCTTGCCGAGCTCGGCCGGCCGCGGGTGGACGTGGTCGTGCGGATCTCCGGCTTCTTCCGGGACGCCTTTCCCCATGTTGTCGCGTTGCTCGACGACGCGGTGATCGCAGTCGCGGCTCTCGACGACGAGGCGGATGCCGACAACGCACTCGCCGCCCACGTCCGTGCGGACCTGCGTGCCCTGGCCCCCAGCGGCATGGTCGACGGTGGTGCTGCTCCCGGCGCGCGGCGGCGGGCGACCACGCGGATCTTCGGGTCGAAGCCGGGGGCCTACGGTGCCGGCCTGCTGCCGTTGATCGACTCGCGCGAGTGGCGATCGGACGCCGACCTTGCCGAGGTGTACGCGGTGTGGGGCGGCTACGCCTACGGCCGCGATCTCGACGGGCGGGAGGCCCGAGCCGACATGGAGCAGGTGTTCCGCCGCATCCAGGTGGCCGTGAAGAATCAGGACACCCGCGAGCACGACCTGGTCGACTCCGACGACTACTTTCAGTACCACGGTGGGATGGTCGCGGCGGTCCGAGCGCTCACGGGCGCGTCACCGGCGGCCTACGTGGGGGACAGCGCCATGCCGGACGCGGTGAAGACCCGCACGTTGCAGGAGGAGACCCACCGGGTGTTCCGGGCCCGGGTGGTGAATCCGCGCTGGATCGCGGCGATGCGCCGCCACGGTTATAAGGGCGCGTTCGAACTGGCGGCGACCGTCGACTACCTGTTCGGCTATGACGCGACCGCGGGTGTCGTGCAGGACTGGATGTACGAGTCGCTGGCCGCGTCCTACGTCTTCGACCCGGAAACCCGCGACTTCATGCGAACGTCCAACCCGTGGGCGCTGCGCGGTATCGCTGAACGTCTGCTGGAAGCCGCCGACCGCGGCCTGTGGGAAAAGCCCGACGCCGCCACCATCGAGGGACTCCGCCAGACCTACCTGGAACTCGAAGGTGACCTTGAAGCAGGTGTTGAAGGCGGCCTTGAAGGCCGCGAAGGATGACCCGTCAGACGGCCGCTGGCAGTTCTTCGACTCCCCTCATGTGAGATGTGAGACCTAAGGTGAGACGTGAGAATTGAGACGTGCGAGCGGTCGGGCGTCGGGTGCTTCGTCGCAACCGATCCCGGCTCGCGCGGCGAGGGCCACCGCCTCCTGCGCAGAATGGACGTCGAGCTTTCCGAGCAGGTTCTGAATATGGGTACGCACCGTGTTGGACGAGAGGAAGAAATGCCTCGCCATCGCGGTGCGGTCGAATCCGTTCACCATGCACTGGAGGATCTCACGCTCACGACACGTGAGACCTGAGATCTTCTTCTCCGCCGGGGATGGCTGTGGGTGGGCCAGATCGGCGAGAACGGCCCCCAACAACGGTGGTGGAAACCAGCTCTCGCCGTTCCGGGCGCCCCGTAGTACCGACATCAGGTGTTGCAGACCAAGTCTTTTGGGTACCCATGAGGACACTCCAGCCCGTACCGCGGCCGTGGCCAGACGAGGATCGTCGATATCGGTCATGACGACGATCGGCAGTCGGTCGGATCGCCGCAGCAGCAGCTGTCTGATGAGGTCGACGCCATCGCCGCGGAGCAGCTCCGCATCGAGTAGCAGGATGTCCACGTCGCGTATCCCCAACACCGCTGTCGCCGCATCAGCTGTGTGAACCGCGTCCACCACCTCGAAATCATGTTCAGCACGCAGAGCAACGGCGAGCGCACCACTGACCGCCCGCTGGGAATCAAGGATCAGTACCCTGCTCGGTCTCATGCATGATAGATACCGGTTGAGTCTCTTCAGTTCATCCCCCAATCATCGGATGGCCACTACGGTTCGGACGTAGCCATGCGGTAGCGTAGCCATCCGGTAACGCAGCCGATCGGAAACGCAGCTGGCCGGAAATCTGGTCAGTCGACGCGGTCCACGAGCCGTACCCGAACCGCCAGCGCAGCGGCCTCCATCCGGCTGTGTACGCCGAGTTTATTCAACACGTTCTGAATGTGCGAGCGCGCGGTATTGGCCGTGATACCGAGGTCCTTCGCCAGTACCGCGGTGCTCTGCCCACGCCCGAGCCGGGCGAGCACCTCACGCTCCCGACTGGTCAGCAGCTCGTCGACGGCCGCCAACTCACCGGAGCTGCGTGGCGCCCGCACCGCTCGCTCGACGACATCCGGGTCGATCATCACCCTTCCCTTTCCGACCCGATCCGCGATCGTGATAATCCGTTCGATGTCCTGTGTCTTGGACGCAAAACCGCTCACACCGGCGTGGATGGCTGCCCTGATCGCAGCGGCGTCGGTGGAGCCGGTGACCAGCACCAGCCTGGTCGCCGGCGCCAGGTCCGCAAGAGATCGGATCACCTCCAGACCGTCGGCATCCAGGAAGCGCAGGTCCATCAGCCCGACATCGGGCCGATGGAATCGGATCGCAGCCTCCGCATCGGCCGCGGTGAAGGCGAGGTCGCAGACCGTCCACCCTCTCGCGGTCAACACCGCGGCCATTGCCTCGATAAACATCTGGTGGTCGTCACAGAGCACCACTCTCACGACACAGCCTTGCGGGTGTCCCCTGCGGGAAGCAGGAGTCGCAGGCGGGCACCGCCCAGTGGGCTCGAGTCGATTTCCACCCGTCCGTCGTATCTTTCGATGGTCTGCTCGACGAGCCTGAGGCCCAAACCTGCGAAACCGGCTGGTTTACGGTCGAATCCAGGTCCGTCATCGTCAACCTCGACGGAGACCCATGTGCCATCCGCCATCGATGTGGCCGTCATCTCGACTCGACCCGAAGATCCGGCGGCGCGAGCTGCGTTGCCGACAAGATTGTCGACCGCCCGCCGCAGCATGACCGGATCGGCCACGACAGGGGCGACATGAGTGGCGGCGCTGGCCCGGTGCCGAACCTGCGTCGGGACCGCCCGGTCCCAGTAGGCCGCAGCCTCCACCAGCAGCTCGGGTAGGTCAACCAGCCGGGCGCAGGCTCCGGATGCGGCGCTGTCCACCAAGCCCGCGAGTCGGTCGGCCTCCAGCAGTACCCGATCCAGCCAGTTGCGGACTTCGGAACTGGCGTCCGGGTCGGTGAGCGCCGCCCATACCGCCGCCTCGATCGCGGCGATCGGTTGCCGAAGATCATGACACAGGTCGCCGAGCTCCTCGATCGACGCCTGCCCCTGGTACCGGTACTCCGGCGTTCTCGTGGCGCTCGATGAATCACGCCCAGCCGGTGCCGTTGCCTGCGCCATGGTCCCCCCAAGGCATGCGTTCAACTACCAAGTGCTTTCCCTACCCCTGGTACCCCGGCGGTATACCGCGTACAGCACACGTGGGCCACAGCCGACAACCACAAGCGCCGACGGCCATGACAGTCACGGAAAGTAACCAGGCTTCGATCGGACCACGACAGAGGGCAATCATTGTGTTACCGGAGGGATAAAACTGCCATTCCAGCCGATGATCGGCAGATTTTGTTCTTCAGGTGTGATTACGGTGGTTAATTGTTGATTTTTGCGCTGGCCGGTAGCTGCCGGCTACTGCTAGCCTCTCGCCCGGAGGGGGCGGTTGGGGGTAGTTGAACAAAAAGAGGCACAAAATCCGTCTTCCGAAAAATTCACTGTGCGTGGCAATGATGCGTCCGCTCTCGCCATCCCGACGCCCTGGCATGGCCGCGGCGACCATGCTGGTGAGCGCCATCCTCGCGGCCTGCCAGATCCCGGCCTCCGGGGACCCTGCGACGACGCCGACATCCCCACCTCCCGCAGCCACGTCATCGGCTACGCCGGCCACCGCGAGTACGACCGCCGATGTGCCCGTCAACCGAGCGGCTATGCTCCAGACATCGCCGCTTCCGAGCAGGTCATCAGGCGTAAACGCCATACCTGTGACACCGTTTGGACCTATGTCGCCAACCGAGTCCGGGTCCCCTTCCAGCACCCCTGCTCCCACCGCGTCCGGTGCAGCAATGCCGCGAGGAGATCTTCCAGGCTGGAAACAGACCTTTGTCGACGATTTTGCTAGTGATGTGCCGGTCGGCTCTTTTCCGGAGGCTAGCGCATATCAAGGCAGGTGGAATGTCTATCCGGATGGCACACCGGATACCGCCGGAAAAAACGGTGCAAAATCACGCTACTATCCCAGCAAGGTGGTGAGTGTACAAGACGGTATGCTGAGGTGTAATCTGCATACAGCGGATGGAACTCCTATGGCGGCAGCGCTGCTTCCGGTCCTACCCGGTCATTCCGATGCATACCAGGGCCAGTTGTACGGTAAGTACACCATCCGCTTCCGAGCGGATCCGGTTGTCGGCTTCAAGACCGCATGGCTCCTGTGGCCCGACACCGGGGCATGGCCACGCGACGGGGAGATTGATTTCCCCGAGGGCGACCTGTCCGGAACCATCGGGGCATTCATGCATCGACAGGACGGTACGTCCGGCGGCGACCAGGACGCGTTCGGCACCACAGCCACCTACGCGGCATGGCACACCGCCAGTATCGAATGGACCCCGGACAAAGTGGATTTCATCCTCGACGGCCACTCGATCGGCAGCTCGACCGGCCGGATTCCCAACACGCCAATGCACTGGGTCATCCAGACCGAATCATCCCTCGATCATGTTCCCGCACCCGCCGCAAGTGGGGATCTACAGATCGACTGGGTGGCGATGTACTCGTACCTGCAACCATGACAATCGGACGGGCCGTAGCCGAAATATCTCCGGCTACGGCGCCGCGCCACCCCACGCCACCCGAGGTGTAGAAGTCGCGCGTCGGTGGAACGCTAGACGGATGCAGGCAGGCTTTCACACCATAAACGAGGAAGCATCCACCGACCACTTCAACACCGAAACCCCGGCTGTCGTCCTCAAAATCCTTCCGGACCCATTTTATCACGGTGGGCTCGGTGTGAGCAGAAGTCTCGGCCGCCTCGGAATACCGGTCTACAGCGTGCACGAGGAGCGGTTGGCGCCCGCCGCCAGCTCACGATATCTGCATGGCCGCATGTTCTGGACCCCGGACCCTGACGACCCTGACCAGCTCAGGCAGGGTCTACTGCGGTTGGCGGCCCACATCGGCCGCCCGGCCGTCCTCATTCCGGTCGATGACGCAAGTGCGGTTTTCGTCGCGGAACACGGCGAAGATCTGCGACCGTGGTTCATTTTTCCGTCCCCCCCGCGCGATCTTCCACGCCGGCTGGCGGACAAGTATCTGATGTACCAGATGTGCCGGGAACTCGGTGTCCCGTGCGCGGCGGCGACAGTGCCCACCTCGCTCGCCGAAGCCCAGGATTTCGCGGCCCGAATCGGCCTGCCACTCGTCGCCAAACTCACCTGTCAATGGCGACGCGGCCGCGCCGGGGCGCTGCGAAGCACGTCCATGATGCATACCCACGACGACCTCGTCGAATACTACCGTCGGTGCGAGCAGACGGAAGGAACGACGCTACTGCTTCAGGAGTACATACCCGCCGGACCGGGCGACGACTGGTTCTTTCATGGCTACTGTGATTTTCGTTCAACATGCCGGCCGGCCTTTACCGGGATTAAAGAACGCTCATATCCACCGCATTTCGGAGTGACGTGTCTGGGCCGGTCGGTGGCGAACGAAAGGCTGAGCCGGCAGATCGAGGAGCTGCTGACACGCCTGTCGTTCCACGGAATCCTTGATATTGATCTCCGTTGGGACGCCCGCGACAGCCAGTACAAACTGCTCGACTTCAATCCGCGGCTCGGCGCCCAGTTCCGATTGTTCCAGAACACGGCCGGCATCGATCTGGCGCGCGCCGCGTACCTCGATCTCACCGGCCAGGCGATACCGACCGGCGTACCAGTTGTCGGGCGCGGCTTCGTGGTCGAGATCCTCGACCCGATCGCGGCGCTCGGATACCGCCGGCGTGGTGAGTTGAATGTCCGGTCATGGGTGCGATCACTGCACGGCGTCACGGAGAAGGCGTGGTTCGCTGCGGACGACCTGGCGCCCTTCGGGCTTGTCTGCCTGCGGATGGGCTGGCATGGGGTACATCGCCGGATCAGTCGAGATGCCGTCCGACCGCGCTCTTCGGAGCCTCGCTATCGACCGGGGCGCGCACGACGAAGGGCTCAGCCGGAACAAGCCGGAAGGTCCTGATCGAAGTGGCGGGCCGGTGTTCGCCGGTACCGAACTGCCCCCCGGGTTCGGTCAGCAGCACCCCG
Organism: Protofrankia sp. Cr2; assembly: GCF_963555885.1. Taxonomy (NCBI): domain Bacteria; kingdom Bacillati; phylum Actinomycetota; class Actinomycetes; order Frankiales; family Frankiaceae; genus Protofrankia; species Protofrankia sp. Cr2. Next base: position 47,831 of record NZ_CAUVXG010000031.1, on the reverse strand, counting down.
GTGGCGACGATCGTCTGCACGGCCAGCCACGCGACGCCGACACCGACCACTCCGTACACGTGTCCGAGCAGTATCGCGCCGGCCGGCACCAGGACGGCGATGCTCATGTGCACTCCCATGATTCGGCGCATACGGCGCTGCGCACGCGCTGTGCTCACGCCCAATATCACGATTGTCGCGGGTAGCGGGCTGAGCAGGAGTAGACGGAACACGGTCGTAGCGTCCTGGTAGCCGGTGCCAAAAATACGCAACAGCAAGGGCGCTCCGATCTCAGCGACCAGAACGATCGCGGCGACACCGAGCAGCGCACGCCGACGCAGTTCGCGGTGCATGGTAACGACGTCCGCCTCAGCTTGGGCGCCCTCCACGATCAGCGACAAACCAAACCCAAAGATCAGCGCTTCGAGCGCTTGCATGATCATCCAAGAGAGTGCAAAGGGCGCACCCGCTGCCGGGCCGACCATTACCACGACGAGAAGAGGAACGAGTGTCACACCGACCCGCTCGAAGATCATGGTGATGCCTTCGCCTGCGAGGTATCGCCTGAAGTTGCGTGGGCTGGTGTCGGGAGCCGGTGTGGCGCCCGTCGGGAGAAGATGGTGGAACAGCAGCCAGGAAACCGCGGCGACCGCGATTCCGGCCGGTATGACCCATGACCCGCAGAGCGCCGCCACCGACCCGCTCCCGAAAGCCAGGAGCAACAGGAACTTGATGACGTTGAAGACGACGTTCTCCACCGGTACCCATGACGCCCGCCGAAGCGCGGCCAGGACGGCATCCTGCATGATGAACAGTGTCCAGACGCCGACCGACAGGGCAAAACCCACCGCCACGCCGATATGGGCGAGGATCTCGAAGGCGGGGCTTATGCGGGGCGCCACCAGGGCGAAACCCGCGCCCAGCAGAATACTCAGACAGACCGATCCAACGTAACTGCTCAGTACAATCTTGAATCGATGGTGGCCGGCTCGGGGGAGGAATGCGGTCAGTGCATTCCCGAGATTGAGCTGGCCGATCAGGGAAAGTGCCATCATCGCCGAGACCAAGGCTGTCGCCTCCCCCACGGAGGACTGCCTTGCGGTACGTGCCGCCAATGCCCAGTAGCCGGCACCGAGCAATGCCGACAGTCCGGCGCTGCATGCGAGCGCCAGCCCATTGCGGTACAACAGGCTGTGTGCTCTGCCCCTCACGAAGACCGTCCCGTGGTGCCGCCTGCTGGTTTCGCAGCCGGCGGTGATGGGGGCGTCTGCCGCAACGCGTAGATGCGAGTGTCTGGTCCGACATAGAAGGGCGTGAAGGAGCCAGACTCCGCTATCGCGTGTTCCAACGATGTGATGGCACCGGGTGGAGTGAGCTCAAATACCCGGGCGAACTCCTCCGTGCTGGGAGCGAAAACCAGATAACCGGACGGCGCGTACCCGCGCATCTCCGCGGCGACAGCTCCGACATCAGCGGTCCCGAGCGGACGGTGCCGGAACTTATCGTCTCGGAGAAGGGACTCATCGAAGAATCTATTGTAATTGCTGCTGGACCGGACCGGCGCATTGGATGTGATATTCATGATTACAGAATCTGGTTGACCATGCTCATACAGATAACGATTAGCCTCGACCTGATCATGCGTCATGAGATCGATCTCGTCCTGACCGAAGTAGGCAGGAACGAACAGTGCGGCACAGGTCAGCAGGGTGGCGACCATCAGTGAATATCTGCCGGCAACACGAAGGTACCGCCGGGATCCGCGCATAGCCGGCAGACCCCCGGGCGAGTCGGGTACATGGACACCACCAGTGGCGGCTGCGCCGCCGGTGACGGCAACGGCGGCGAGTATCGCGCACCACGGCAGCGCAAACAGGACCACCCGCAGAATTGCCTCACCACCGTAGTTCTGGCCGAAGACCAGGAGAACCGGCGTGGCGGCCAACAGAAGCAGTGCGACCGCCCTGCCGTCGCTCCGGCGGAGCAGGCGGATGGCACCGGCCACCGTCATGACCGCGAGCACGAGCACGAGCAGCCTGCCACAGGTGACGTTGAATGTCTTACCCGGCAGCGTAGCCGCGCTCGATGCGACGGTCTCGGTGTTGGCAAGCGGGTTGAGGTCGGTGAACAGGCCATAGCGCTTGTTGACATAGCTGAGATGCGGCAGTAGGAAAGCAACCGCGAGTAACGCAAAGGCGCCCGCAAGCCATCGGGGTCGAACCATCCCGAGTAGCACCAGAGTGCCCGCCTGGACCGCAAGAATATATGGCGTGAGCTGATGAGACGCGACAATGGCGAAATCCAGGAGCAACAATATGGCGATCACCGTCGATTGCGGCCAGACTCTCGGGGTCGGTGTGAGCCGCATCGTCACCGGCCGACCGGTGAGCCGGTGTATGCATCTGGCCACCCAGCGGCCCACCACACTGCGGTGGGTGCCGCAGTGAGTACCGCCGAACTGCCAGACGAGAACCAACATGAGCCCGAGCGCGAGCGTGTAGCCGAACGCCTGGGGAGCGAAGTAGCTCTGCCCCACCCAGTTCGTCACGATAAAAATCGTCGCTGCCGTCCAGGCGACCCGGTTGTCGTGCAGCAGTACCCGGGCTATGGCGACGATGAGAACTGCGTTGACAAGAGTGAAGAACAGTTCTGCCCAGGTCGCGTAGGAGGTCGGATCCGCCCTGCCGCCGAGCACGGAAAAAAATCCTGCGGTTGCAAAGAAGCCAGGCCAACGATGGTAAATATCGATGTTCCAGTCAACCGAACCGTGCAACTCTATGTAGCGGATAACCCCGATGTGCTTATAGGTCCATGCGTACCGGGGCTCGTCGACGATGAGTGGAATCGTGCCGTACAGCACGGCGGCCACCGCAACCACGTACCCGCCGGCCACAGCCCCGGACATCCGCCGCCGGCACAGGTTCACGGCCGCACCGACAAGTAGCACCGCCAACCCTGCGTACCACAGTGGTCCCAGGCGCGGTGAAAGTCCGTAATCATCAAGGTGGTCGGTGGAGATCGAAGGAAGCGATACGGCCCACAGACCGGTACCCACCAGGAGCGGACCAATGGCGGCGGTACGGCGCGCGATCTGGCGTACCGACGATTCACCGGGACCCCGGTCACCCTGAGCTCCGGTGGGTCGAAGCGGTGGCGCAGCCCCGTCGACCGTCGGTATGGTCCGCTCCTCTGAGGATGGCCCGCCAACCCTGGGTGCCGTCGTCATCAGTTCTCCGTCGTTCGTAATCTCTGACCTCAGGGCCGCGCCTGCTTCGGTTGCAGACGGAGATCAACGATGAGTGCCGCCATGGACGCCGCACCGAGAACGGATCCCAGCACCATCGGATGCCACAGTCCTGCCCACAGCATCACCAGACTTGTCCCGGCGTCCACCGCCATGCTGAGCACGATTGCGAGCCCCAGCCAGGTGAGCGGATCAGGTGTGTCAAGCCGGGTGAGCACGGCGGCGCCGGGCAGGAGGAGCAACGCCAGCAGTACCAGGACAGGCTGAGCCGGACCGCTCGGCGCGACCACCGCGATCCCGGCCATCACGGCGAGTGCAAGCAGCGCCAGGTCCCTTACAGCCGCCGACTCCAGTACACGACGTTGAAATACATTAATCAAAATTCCGACTCCCGAAAATAGGAACCCTGTCATCCCGTCTTGGCCAGACATGTCCGTGAGTTCAACCGGCGTAGGTGCGCGACGCCCGCCGGGACTCGCAGAATCAGTCGCCCACCGGTACGGGGATTCAGCAGATATTTCGTCAGATAGGCGGAGAGACCGCATCCGTAGCCGAACATCTGCCGCCGGAGGGTCGGGAAGTCGCCGCGGTGATGATGCCAGGACACGGCAGCCGGTTCATAGGCGATGACATGACCCGCAAGCAGAATTCGGACGAGCAGATCGAGATCTTCGCCGCCGCGGCTGGGAGTACCAACACCGAGCGCATTGTCAAATCCCCCCAGCGCTTGTAGCACCGATGTGCGTACGGCTACCAGCGCGCCGAACGACCCGGCCGCAAACGGGTACAGGGGTCCCGGCCGATCGACCGGATCCCCGTCGAAAATCCTTGGCTCGCATCGTGTCGACCATGCCACTCGAGCGTCGAAGTACTGTTCGGTCGGGCCATCGAGGTTGGCTGCGGCCACCAGACCCGTCACGCAGGCTATCGTGTCCCGTCGGGAGAAACCGTGAAGAATCCCACCGATCCAGTCAGAATCAACCACGACGTCGTCATCGGTGAAGGCCGTCACCAGGCCGGTGGCAATCTCCAGCCCGGCATTACGGGCACACGACAACCCCGGCCTGTCCTCCCGGACATAACGAAATCGATGATCCTTTCCAACCGTGGTTTGAAACATGCGACGGGCGCCGTCATCGCTGGGTGAGTTGTCGACGACGATGATTTCAAGGTTTGGATACCGGAGGGCCTCCAGAGAATGCAGGCAGTTGCCGAGCGCCTCCGGCCGATCGCGGGTACATACGATAATGCTCACCCGGGTATCGGAGTTCACCCCGACATCGGTCACCCCGACATCCTTGTCGGCGCGTGCGCCGCATAGAGTGGCGGGAAACCCACCGGAGGTCGGCTGTTTCACGTGCCCAACGGCGACAAGCCCGGCCGCGTCGAGGCCGCGGCCCAGATCGCGCTCGTCGAGCAGTCCGTCGGCAGCGAGATGACCCCGCACACGGGCGACCACGTCCGCGTTGGCCGCGGCGAGCACCCGAGCGCGATCCAGCCCGGCCGGACCGAGGCCGACAGAAACGTATCCGACCGCCTCGCCGTGCAGGCGCAGCAGAACTCGTGCCTGCGCGTAAGGGTCACCATCCCCGCGACGGGGATGGCTCGGCAACGTATCTGGTGCCGACAGTTCAAGTTGTCCGCACCAGATACCGGCCGCCTTTCGTGCATGGGCCTCTTCTGGGCCGGGGCCATCAGAAGTCAGACCGGAGACGATCGGTTCGTCCTGTTGCTGGGACCGGCCGCCGCCGGACCGCGGTGCCGATCGACGGGCATGACTCATCCGCCACCGGCCCAACAGGTACGAGCCCGGACCCGCCGCGTAACCCGCGGCCTCCGCCAACAGCAGGCGACGGCGCATGGCGACTGGCAGCGCCGGAGGGACACCGAGGGTCTGATCGGGCCCGCTCACCGATGCACCCCGGTCATCAGTCCGGCCCGGCTGCGGCGCGCTACCCGAAATGCCCTGGTACGCAGGAGATCATGTCTGGGGGCAGTCCTGCCACGGCCTTGAAGCCATTCCTGGAAATGCTCCTTCGAGACGCTCCGCTGAACTGTCATTCGCGAGATTCCATAGCGATCGTCAGCAGGACCGGACATTGCGTTCTTCACTGCACACGCCGATTCGTAACCAGCATTGATCACGGCGTTGCGGACGGCCGCGCTAAAGTTCCCGTGCGGGTATGCAAAGGACCGGCAGGGGATTCCCGTAAGGGCGGACAGACTCGCTGCGGAACCAGCTATCTCATCCTCGAGATGCATCGTGGAAAGCTCGTCGAGGCGTCGGTGGGTGTGGCTGTGTGCGCCGATTTCGGCACCCAGATTTATGATCTTGTGTAGGTCCCGGACGGTCAGCATTCCTTCATGCCCGATCCACGAGGTGGTCACGAAGACCGTTGGCGTAAAGCCCCCGTCCACCAGCTGGTGGACGGCTTCGACGTTGTCCGCGAACCCGTCATCGAGGGTCACGACGAGCGCCTGCTCGGACAGTTTCCCGGCAGCCAGCTTCAGCGCGAACTCCGAGACGGTCAGGGCGGTCCGGCCGGATTCGGCCATCATCGCGACATCCTGCGCGAAACGCTGTGGTGACACAGTCCAGCGGGCCATTCCCGGCGGTGGCTCGGCCGCTACCGAATGGTAAAGCAGGATCGGAATCATCACATCTCCCATACAACTGAGATTATGGAAGCAACTGAGATGACAGAACCATCGCGGCTCCATGGGATACAGCAGGAACGTCATCAGGCTGTTATGTCCAAGATCGAGAAAATACTTCGCCGGCGTACGTAGCCGGCGGCCGTGACGACAAGACCGAACATCAGTGCTCCGGCACGCGGCCACTGACCGGGTTTGCGCAGGTTACCGGCGACCGCACGGGGCAGCGTACGTCGCACGTACCGACGTTCGGTCGAGAGAGCTTCCCGACTGCCGACCATGCGGGCGACGAGTGCCGTGGACGACCCCTCCGCATAGCACCGGCGACGGAAATACGCGAACGACGTCCGTTCCGGGGTGACACGATGATCGACGATCGCCCTCGGCTCATACACGACGGAAGCGTCCGGCAGTTTTCGGCGGAGGCGGATGAAAAACTCGGTCTCGTCACAGCCCGATGTGTTGTCGCCGACCCGCCCGACACCGTCGGTGAAGCCACCGGCCTGCGCGAACGCCGACCTTCGGACCGACATGGCCGCGCCGATCGGATTACGGATCGGATGGCGGCTGGTGGGCAGACCCACATAACTACAGCCGACCACCCAGTCGAACTCGGGCGGGAACCACCCGGGACGGTCGGTCGGCCAGTCTGCGACCACCAGGCCACCGACGCCCTGTACCGCTGGGTCCGCGTAGGGGATCAGCAGGCGTTCCAGCCATTGCGGATGCGCCCGGGCATCATCATCGAGAAAGACCACAACATCGCCGGAGGCGACGTGAACGCCCGTGTTTCGTGCGCCGCTGAGCCCGCGTGCGCCGCGGTTCGCCAGCACCGTCACATTCGTGAAAAAATCCCGGCTGCGCTGGAGCAGTGCGTCGTTGTGGTCCACCACAACGATGATCTCTTCCGGCCGACGGTGTTGACTCCGGACGCTGGTAAGCGCGGCAAGAATATCGTTCCAACGCCGCTCGGTAAATACGCAGATGACAACCGATGCAGTCGGCGGAAGCCGCCGTTGTGGCGTGACGCGGGCGGGGGCGGGGAATTCCAACCGGAGGTTGGTCACGGATTTCTCTCCTTCACAGGTTCGAGGCCACACGCCCGGGAAAGCGAATTGATTCCGACGCACGCCGTTCACGGCCACTGTTCATCGCGGACTTTGTCCGATGGCAACACAGTTTCTCACCGGATGGGCCGGCCGTTCAGCGCCGCCACAGCTCCGGTGGCCTCGCGGGACGCCGCGTCGAGCGGCCGGCGAGCCTCTTCGGTCCGTGGATCGAGACCGTGTCCGTCGGCCCCGGCGACGTGTCTGAAACCGACCGACGGTGCTGACACGGACAGCATTCTGGACCGCGACCGTCGCCTGCCGGACCACCCGCATTCTTTTATGATCACGAACAATACACGAAGGCCGTCGGACACCGGGTGGAGTTTGCTTGAACCGTGCAGACGCCGGTGCTCGAAGCTGGGCACCTCGACGACGCGGAAACCGGCTTGGACGGTCCGAATGCTGATCAGTGTCTCCACCTCGAAACCGTCCCCCCAGGAGAGCTTCTGGTCGCGCTCACCGGGATCAAGCCCGAACGCCGGTATACATTGTCGCCAGAACGCATTGTAGCCATAGCAGAGATCGGTGAAACGGGCGTGGACCGCGATGTTGGCCAGAGCGTTGAGCCACCGGTTTCCGGCCCGGCGCAGTGGTGTGATGTCGCTGCTCCCGGCGCGGGGGAGAAAACGCGATCCCCTGGCGAAGTCGGCGCCCGCGGTGAGCGCCCGGACAAACTGGGGGATCTCGGCCGGGTCCGCTGACCCATCCGCGTCGAGCATCACAACGACGTCACCGGTCGCCGCTGCACAGCCACACGCCACCGCATTTCCCTTGCCACGCCGGGTCTGGTTCACGATGACGGCGTCGGGCCGTAGCGAGCGGGCGACGTCAACAGTGCCGTCACTGGAACGACCGTCGACGACAATGATCTCGGCGTCGTCGGGCAGGCGCGGGAAGACGTGCGGCAGGTTTTGCGCCTCGTTGAGGGTAGGAATTACCACGCTGACGCTGGGTGAGCCATCCAACCTGGCGGATTCTGACATTTCAGGTGATTCTCCGTACTGGACCTTTTGAAAGCGGACCATAGTAGTTTGCGCCACTCCGGTCAGGGCCTGGAACGATAGGCGATGATGCGGCTGAATCCACGGTAGGTGGTCTCACCTGCCTTCTCCCAGCAGTTGGGAAGAGACTCCAGTACTTCCTCGTGCCGGGGCTTGCTGTAAATGATCCAGGCATCGCGCGGACGGACTGCGACAGAACGTTCGATGTTGGCGATGACCGGCCTGAGAACATCGGCGTCGAAAGGATTGAAGAAGAAGAAGACCCGCTCATCCGGTTGAATCTCGTACAGCGCCGCATCGATACACACCATACGCGCTTCGAGGCCGTCTCCCCGGCGCTTCCTATAGGCAGCTATATTCTCCTCGCCGAGCTCGCACAGTTCCTTCGCGAATTCGACGCCGACAACGCTTCTGAATCCGAACTCGGCGGCCAGGAGAAGCACTCGTGCATTTCCGGCACCGAAGTCGATGAATGTTCCTTCGGTTGGCACGTGAAACTTTCTGAGTGCGTCGTAGAAGGGACCGACCGGCATTGGCACCAGATCGTGACCGGTTTCCCGGTCGCCGGCTATGGTGAGCTTCTCCGTGAGAGCGATACGCGTCGACGTCCGGGTGCCGTGCCGGCTGTCGAACCAAACACCCCGCGCGTACCTGGCACCGGCTTGCAGAACAAAGGAAATTCCGTCCTTGTGGAGGGTGCGCTTGAGGATGTCATAGTTTGAGAGGACGGTCAGCTGGCTGTCGGCGGTCATAAATCATCCTTTCGCCCTGGTGTTGACACGCGATCGGCCACGGGCGAGAGCGCCAGGCCGTCCCGACTCGCCGCATGACGTCGCCGAGCCATTCGGTCGCTTGCAATCGACCGTATGTCGCCGACTGCGTATGGCATCCCCACGTGGGCAGTAACTTGTCTACGCCGGACGCGGGTCACCGCGGGTCACCGCCGGTTTCCGTCACGAGCCGACCACGGCGCTCGCGAAGGTGGGCTTGCGGGTGGCCTGGTGTGCCATGCTGAGGAGCGCGACGGCAGTGGAGGAAGCCGGTGGGAATCCGGCGCGGTCCCGCCACTGTCACCGGGGAGCAACCCCTCACCGTACGTCACGGCCGCGAGAGTGGTTGGAAGGCCGAGGGGGCGCGCTGATCCGGAAGTCAGGATACTCCGGCCGTCCGCACCGTTACCGAGGGCGAGGAAACCCGAGGGAGGACCGCGGTATGTCAACGCACGCCTGCCGGCTCATGATCGGCCGAATCGTGATCGATACGGAGTCCAGCGCACAGCGGCACAGGGCACGATGACGGCCTACCCGTTGTCCGCGGTGGTGGGCATGGACGACCTGCGGCTCGCCCTCATCCTCAACGCGGTGTCACCGGCGATCGGCGGGCTGCTCGTCCGCGGGGAGAAGGGCACCGCCAAGTCGACGGCGGTACGCGGTCTTGCCGCACTGCTCCCGCCGGTGACCGTGGTGACCGGCTGTCGGTTCTCCTGCGACCCGGCCGATGCCGACCCCGACTGCCCGGACGGCCCGCATCCACCGGAGGCCCGGCCGATCACCCGGGCGGCACGTCTGGTGGAGCTGCCGGTCGGCGCCTCCGAGGACAGGGTCACCGGGGCGATCGACCTCGACCGGGCGCTCGCCGAAGGCATCACGTCGCTGCGGCCGGGGCTGCTCGCCGCCGCCCATCGCGGCCTGCTCTACGTCGACGAGGTCAACCTCCTGCACGACCATCTCGTGGACCTGCTGTTGGACGCGGCCGCCCTCGGTGTCGCCCACGTCGAACGCGACGGGGTGTCGGTGCGCCATGCCGCCCGCTTCCTGCTGGTCGGGACGATGAACCCCGAAGAAGGTGAACTGCGCCCGCAGTTGCTGGACCGCTTCGGGCTGACCGTCGAGGTCGCAGCCAGCCGACAGCCGCCGGTGCGAGCCGAGGTGGTGCGCCGCCGGCTGGCCTACGACGCCGACCCCGACGCCTTCGCCGCCCGCTGGGCGGTGCAGGAGACCGCACTGGCCGCCCGGATCGCCACCGCCCGCGACCGGCTGCCCGCTGTCGAACTGCCCGACTCCGCACTGCGCCAGGTCACCGCGGTCTGTGCGGCGTTCGACGTGGACGGGATGCGCGCGGATGTGGTCGTGGCCCGCACCGCGATCGCGCTGGCCGCCTGGGAGGGTCGGGAGACCGTGGACGCCGACGACGTCCGCCGCGCCGCCCGCCTGGCCCTGCCGCACCGCTGCCGCCGTGGCCCGTTCGACGCGCCTGGCCTGGACGAAGACACTCTGACCAAGGCGTTGGACGAGTCCCCCACCGGTCCGGACCCCGACCTTGACCCGGACATGGACCCGGACATGGATCCGGACATGGACCCGGATCGCCCCCCGCCGACCAAGGGCGGTGGTGGACGCGGGGGAGACGGCGGCCGTGTTGGCGGCGGGCCGGCATCCAGCGAGCCGGAAACGACATCGGAACGCACGGCCGAGCCGGACGTCGTCCCATCCCCGCGTTCCGCGGAACACGATGCCCCGGAACAGGATGCCGGGGAACACCGCGCCACGGCGGGGCAGGGGCAGGAGCGCCAGGAGCGACGTGCAGGCACGCCCGGCCCATCGTTCCGCCCACGCCGGCTGGAGATCCCCGACACCGGAACACCGCTGGGTGCGCCCGGCCGCCGCTCACGCGCCCGCACCTCGCACGGCGCGGTCGTCACCAGCTCCCCGGACGCGCCCGGCCTGCACCTGCTGGCGACCCTGCGGGCAGCCGCGCCCTGGCAGCACGCCCGCGGGCGCGTCGGCCCGGGGCTGGCGCTGCGTCCCTCCGACCGGCGCGGCGCGGTCCGGGCGGGACGTGAGGGCAACCTGGTCCTGTTCCTGGTGGACGCCAGCGGGTCGATGGCCGCCCGCGCCCGCATGCGTACCGTCACCACCGCCGTGCTGTCCCTCCTGCTCGACGCCTACCAGCGCCGCGACCGAGTCGGAATGATCATTTTCAGGGGTTCCGGCGCCGATCTCGTCCTCCCCCCGACATCGAGTGTGGAGGTGGGCGCGGCGCGACTCGCGTCCCTGCCGACCGGCGGGCGGACCCCGCTGGCAGCCGGGTTGACCCGCGCCGGCGAGGTCCTCGCGGCCGAACGCCGCCGCGACCCGGACCGGCGTCCGCTGCTGATCGTCGTCACCGACGGCCGCGCCACCGCCGGGCCGGACCCGCTCACCCCCGCGCGGGCGTTGGCTCGTAGCGGCCTGGCGAGCATCGTCGTCGACTGCGAGAGCGGGCACGTGCGCCTGGGTCTGGCCGGCCGTCTCGCGACCGCGCTCGGCGGCACGACCATCCCGATCGACGCACTGGCAGCCGCGACCAACCGCGCGAGCGGCCACGCGACCAGCCGGCGCAGGGCTGCCTAGCCATGCCACAGGGACAACCCGCCATGGTGCCCGACGACGGCCTGACGACCCGGGCGCGCCGGGACCGAGCGCTGCTGATCGTCCACACCGGTGAGGGCAAGGGGAAGTCGACCGCGGCGTTCGGGCTCGCGCTGCGCGGCTGGGCGCAGGGCTGGGACGTCGGGGTGTTCCAGTTCGTCAAGTCCGCGAAATGGCGAATCGGGGAGGAACGGGCACTGCGCACCCTGGCCGCCGGCGGTGAGGGCGGGGACATCGCCTGGCACAAGATGGGCGAGGGATGGAGCTGGGTGCAGGCCCGGATCGACCCCGCCGCCGACCCCGCCGAGGCCGCCCGGGAGGGCTGGGCGCAGATCCGCCGGGACCTGGCCGCCCAGACCTACCGGCTCTACGTCCTCGACGAGCTGACCTACCCGCTGAAGTGGGGATGGATCGACACCGACGAGGTCATCGAGGTGCTGCGTACCCGTCCGGGACGCCAGCATGTCGTCGTCACCGGGCGCGCCGCCCCGCCCGCGCTGATCGACGCCGCCGACCTGGTCACCGAGATGACCAAGGTGAAGCATCCGATGGACGCCGGGCAGAAGGGCCAACGGGGGATCGAATGGTAGCCCCGCCGGTCCCGCTGCCACCACGGCTGGTGATCGCCGCCCCGGCCAGCGGCGCCGGCAAGACCACGGTGGCGACCGGGCTGATGGCCGCGTTCACCGCCCGCGGCCTGCGGGTGTCCCCGCACAAGGTCGGGCCCGACTACATCGACCCGACCTATCACACCATCGCCAGCAGGCGCCCCGGCCGCAACCTCGACGCCGTGCTGTGCGGGGAGCATCGGATCGCACCGCTGCTTGCCCACGGTGCGCGCAACGCCGACATCGCCATCGTGGAAGGCGTGATGGGCCTGTTCGACGGGGTGTCGGTGCCCGAAGCCGGTCAGCCCGCCGACTTCGCCTCGGCCGCCCATGTAGCCCGGCTGACCGGCGCCCCGGTCGTGCTGGTGGTCGACGCGTCCGCGGTCGGCCGTTCGGTGGCCGCGACCGTGCACGGCTTCGCCACCTGGGACGAGCGGGTGCGCCTGGGCGGAGTGGTGTTCAACCGGGTCGGTTCGCCCGGCCACGAACGGTTGTTGCGGGACGCGGTCGCGGGTCTCGGCGTCACCGTGCTGGGTGTGCTGCGCCGCGACGATCGGGCCGCGGTGCCGTCCCGGCATCTCGGGCTGGTGCCCGCGGCCGAACGCGCGTCCGCGGCGGCCGAGGTTGTCGCCGCGCTCGGCACGCTGGTCGCCGCATCATGCGATCTTGATGCCGTGCTCGCCCTCGCCCGGTCGGCATCGGCACTGACCGTGGCGCCCTGGTCGCCATTCGACATGATTCATGACGTTGAGCCGGCGGTGCCTGCGATATCGGCGGTGGGCCGGCCGGTGCGGATCGCGGTCACGGGCGGGCCGGCGTTCACTTTCGGTTACGCCGAGCAGGCCGAGCTGCTGCGCGCCGCGGGAGCAGAGGTGGTCACCGTCGATCCGTTGCGTGACGAGAATCTTCCAACAGGCTGCGACGGGTTGATCATCGGTGGGGGATTCCCGGAGGAACACGCACCCGAACTCGCTGCGAATGCGGCCCTGCGCGCCGACGTGGCGGCACTGGCGGGAAGGGGCGCGCCGGTCAGCGCCGAGTGCGCGGGCCTGCTGTACCTCGCCCGATCCCTGGACGGGCATCCGATGTGCGGGGTTCTCGACGTCGACACCGCTATGGGCCCTCGGCTCACCCTTGGTTACCGCCGGGCCGTGGCCGCCTGCGACAGCCCGATCGCCGAAGCCGGCACCCCGGTGACCGCGCACGAGTTCCACCGCACATCGGTACTGACCACGCAGCACCGGACGGTCCGCTCTGCCTGGCAGATCGACGGCCGCCCAGCAGGCGACGAGCGCGACGAGCGGACCGAAGGCTTCGTGCACGGCGGGGTACACGCGTCCTACCTGCATCTGCACTGGGCGGGTGTACCCGGCGTGGCCGCGCGGTTCGTCGCGGCGGCACGGCAGGCGAGAGGGCCGCAATGGACGGCATAGGCGGGATGGACAGGACAGGCGGGCTGGGCGCGCAGCCTGCTCCGGCGAGCAACCGCATACGGGCGGGCCGCCGTCTGATCGGGGTCGGTGTGGGTCCCGGCGATCCGGACCTGATCACGGTCAAGGCGGTCGGTGTCCTGGAGCGGGCCGATGTCGTGTTCGTCCCGGTGAGCGAGGGAACGCCGCCGCCGGGGCGAGCCGAGGCGACCGTGCGCGCCCACGTCACCCATGACCGGATTCGCCGCCTGCCGTTCCGGATGACCGGCGACGCCGACTACGACACCCCGGCGGAAGTGGTTGCGCAGGCGCTGCGCACGCATGCGGGGAGCCACCGGGGAGGGAGCCCGGGGGACAGCCAGGGGGGAGGCGTCGCGTTCGCCACGATCGGCGACCCGAACGTCTACTCGACCTTCACCACGCTGGCCGCCCGGGTGCGCGCACTGCTACCCGACGTCGTCGTCGAGACCGTTCCCGGCATCATGGCGCTGCAGGATCTCGCCGCCCGGTCCGGCACGGTGCTGGCGGTGGGCACCGAAACGGTGGCGCTGCTGCCGCTGACCGCCGGGGTGGACGCCTACCGGCGAGCCGTGGCCGACCACGACACGGTCATCGCGTACAAGGGCGGCCGGGCGCTGCCGCGGGTCCTCGACATCCTCGCCGAAGCCGACCGGCTCGGCGGCCCAGGTGACACCGACAGCACAAGCGGCACAGCCGTCTACGGCGCTTCGCTGGGGCTGGCGGACTGCGACGTCCGTCCCGCGGGTGAACTGCCCCGCGACCAGCCCGGCCCCTACCTGTCCACGGTGATCTCAACCCGGAGGCGACAGTGGCCGACGTGACCGAAACGGCCGACCTGACCGAAACAGCGGCCGGGGCCACACCAGCGCCAGGCGGCCGGGTGACGTTCGTCGGGGCCGGCCCCGGCGCCGCGGACCTGCTTACCCTGCGCGGCGCACGGGTGATCAGTGAGGCGGATGTGGTCATCTGGGCGTCCTCGCTCGTGCACCCGGACGTGCTCGCCCACGCCCGCGCCGACGCCGAGATCATCGACTCGGCCGGACTACCGCTCGAAGGCGTCCGGGACGTCTACCGGCGCGCCGCGCGCGACGGGCTCGCCGTGGCCCGGATCCACTCCGGCGACCCGGCGCTGTGGGGAGCGGTACAGGAGCAGCTGGAGGTCTGCGCCGCGCTCGGGCTCGCCACCGCGATCGTGCCCGGGGTCAGCAGCTTCACCGCCGCCGCCGCGGCCGTCCAACGCGAACTGACCATTCCCGAGGTGGCACAGTCGGTGATCCTGACCCGGCTCGGCGGCGGCAAGACCCCGATGCCCGCGGGCGAGGAGATCGCCGGCTTCGCGCGGCACGGCACGACGATGGCGCTGTTCCTGTCGGCGGCCCGGTCCGGTCAGCTCCAGGACGAGCTCACCGACGGTGGTTATCCGCCGGACACGCCCTGTGTGGTCGCCTACCGGGTGAGCTGGCCGGATGAACTGATCGTGCGGTGCGCACTTGCGGACCTCGCCGCCACCGTCCGTGCGCACAAACTGTGGAAGCACACCCTGGTGCTGGTCGGCCCGGCGCTGGCGGCGGGTGGCACCCGCTCGCACCTCTACCACCCCGGCCATTTCCACGGATTCCGCAAGGCCGAACGGACCGCCCGGGTGGCGCTGCGTGCCCACGACCGGACCCTCGACCGGACCCTCGATCGTCCGTGGGAAGCCGGGGAGCAGCCGGCGTGAACCCCCATGAACCGGTTCCCCAGCTGGTCCCGCTGCGTGAGCCTGATCTGCCGCGCACCGCCAAGGTCCGGCCGGACGCGCTGCGCACCGGATGGACCACCGGGACGTGTTCGGCCGCCGCGGCGAAAGCCGCGAGCGCGGCCCTGGTCTCCGGGATCGTGCAGCGGGCGGTCACCGTCAGCCTGCCAGCCGGCGGGCTGATCTCCTTCCCGGTCGAGCGGTGCGTGGTCGATGCCGGGCGGACCGCCGAGGCCGTCGTGGTCAAGGACGCCGGGGACGATCCGGACGTCACCCATGGCGCACACATGACCGCGACGGTGACCTGGCGGACGCAGAACGGAATCGAGATCGAGGGCGGCAGCGGCGTCGGCGTCGTCACGAAACCCGGTCTCGGCCTGCCCGTCGGCGAAGCGGCGATCAACCCGGTACCCCGATCGATGATCACACGATCGGTCGCGGAGGTCGTCGACCTGGACACCCGCGGGTTACGGGTGGTGATCAGCGTCCCGGACGGGGAGCGGATGGCGCGGCGGACCACCAACGCCCGCCTGGGCATCATCGGCGGGATCTCGATCCTTGGCACCACCGGCATCGTGCGGCCCTTCTCCACCGCGTCATGGCGGGCCTCGGTGGAACAGGCCGTGGCGGTCGCCGCCGCCCAGCAGCAGTGCACGGTCGTGCTCGCCACCGGCGGGCGCACCGAGAAGGCGGCCATCGGGCTGCTACCGGCGCTGCCCGAGGTGTGCTTCGTCGAGGTCGGCGACTTCACCGGAGCGGCCCTGCGCCGGGCGGTCGAGGTGGGCATGACCGACGTGGTCTTCGTCGGCATGGCCGGCAAGCTCACCAAGCTGGCCGCGGGCATCCTGATGACGCACTACACCCGGTCGAAGGTCTCCCCGGACCTGCTCGCCGCGATCACCGCGGACGCCGGTGGCGACGCGGCGCTGGTGGCCGCGGTCGCCGTTGCCAACACCGCGCGCCACGCCCATGAGCTGTGGGAGACCACCGGCCTGCTGCGGGCAGCCGGCGACCTGCTCTGCGCCCGGGTCGCGGGCGTCCTCGTCCGGTTCACCGAGGGACGCCTGCGGGCCCGGGTCGCCATGGTCGACTTCACCGGGACGTCCTGTGTCGCCGCGACGGAACAGACATGGGTCGGGCCATGCAGGCCTGCACCATGAGCCTGGTGACGGTGATCGGCTGGGACGGGCGTCCGCTCACCGCCGCCGCGGTCCACGCGTTGAGCACCGCCACGCTGGTGGTCGGCGGACGTCGCCATCTCGACGCGGTCGCGCCACTGCTGGCCACGGCAGTGACGACGATCACCCTTGGTAACGTCGGGGCGGGCCTGGCTGAACTGACGGCTCACCTGGCCGCCGACGGTGGCCCGGCGGTGGTCCTGGCCAGCGGTGACCCAGGGTTCTTCGGCATCGTCCGAGCGCTGCGCCGACTCCGTCTCGACGGCGAGCTCGCTCCCGGCGGCACGAACAGTCCCGGCGACACGAACAGTCTCGACATCGAGGTGCTGCCCGCGACATCCTCGGTCACCCTCGCCTTCGCGCGTGCCGGGCTGCCGTGGGACGACGCCCTGGTACTCAGCGCGCACGGTCGCCGCCTGGACCGGGCCGTCAACGCCTGCCGCGCCCATCCATGCGTGGCCGTGCTGACCGGACCGGGCGGCGACCCGGCCATGCTCGGCGCCGCGCTGACGGCGCTGCCGCGCCGGATGTTCGTCGCCGAGGATCTCGGGATGCCCACCGAACGGACCACCTGGTGCACGCCGCAGCAGGCCGCGGCACGTCGCGACTGGCGGGATCCGAACGTGGTCATCGTGGTGGACACCATCGTCCATGACACCGACCGGACCACGCCGGACCGACCCACGACACACGATCACGACCCGGCTGGATGGATCTTTCCGCGCTGGGGGTCACCACCGGGCTGGGCGTTGCCCGAGGCCGCGTTCACCCATCGCGACTCGATGATCAGCAAGGCCGAGGTGCGGGCGGTGGCACTGGCCCACCTCGGCCCGGGACCCGGCGA
The DNA here is from genome assembly GCF_963555885.1 of Protofrankia sp. Cr2. Lineage (NCBI taxonomy): Bacteria > Bacillati > Actinomycetota > Actinomycetes > Frankiales > Frankiaceae > Protofrankia > Protofrankia sp. Cr2. The sequence continues at coordinate 30,614 of NZ_CAUVXG010000031.1, read as the reverse complement.
TCTCATCTGGGACGTCGGTGCCGGCAGCGGATCGGTTGCGGTGGAATGCGCCCGTCTCGGCGCGGGGGTCATCGCCGTCGATCACGACACGGATGCCTGCGCACGCACCCGGGCGAACGCGCACGCGCACCGGGTGTCGCTCGAGGTCATCCGGGGCGCCGCCCCGGACGTGCTCACCGACCTGCCCACACCCGACGCGGTGTTCGTCGGCGGCGGCGGACCGGATGTGGTCGCGGCCTGTGCCCGGCGGGCCCGGCGGATGGTGGTCGTCGCCCTGGCCGCCCTCGACCGGGTTCGACCCAGCTGGGAGGCGCTGGCCGGCGCCGGTCTCGACGTCGCCGGGACTCAGCTCGCCGCATCCCGACTACGACCGTTACCCGACGGTGCGCTACGGCTCGCGGCGACCAACCCGGTCGTCCTGTTGTGGGGAGAACACACTGGGAACCAGCATGATCCACGGTAGCCGGGATGATGATCGCGAAGGTGGCGGCCGCTACGGTATCGGTCTGGTCGCGGTGACCGCGGCTGGACGCGCCGGCGCGGCGGAGCTCGCCCGGGTCTGGCCGGACGCCCGGATCTACCCTGGCACGGTCCGCGAGGCGCTCGCCGCCGCGGTCATCCAATGCACGGGCGTGGTCTGTTTCATCGCCACCGGCGCGACGGTGCGGCTGCTCGCCGCGGTTGATCTACTCACCGGCAAGGCCAGCGACCCGGGTGTGGTCTGCGTGGACGAGGCCCGACGGTGGGCGGTCGCCCTGGTCGGCGGGCACAGCGGTGGTGCCAACGCGCTCGCCGAACGTGTCGCCACAGCGCTGGGCGCAACCGCCGTTGTGACCACCGCCAGCGACGCATCGGGCTCGACAGCACTCGACTCGTTCGGCGCCGATGTGGGGCTGCGGGTCGAGCCGGGCTCACGCCTGGCGAGGGTGGGCGCGGCGGTGCTCTCCGGTGAGCCCGTGGCGATGTACGCCGACGCCGTCTGGCCGCTGCCACCGCTACCGGCGACGGTTCGCCAGCTCGGCACACCGCCGTGGACCCGACGCGACGGTCAACCCGACAGCGGGCCATCCATCATCATCACCGATCGCATGATCACAGACCCTGTGATCACCGGTCGGACGGTCGTCTATCGGCCGCCTAGCCTGATCGTCGGAGTCGGCGCGAGCCGTGGCGCGCCCGAGCAGGAGATCCTCGACCTCGTCGATCGCGCACTGGCCGATGCGGGCCTGTCGCCGCTGGCCGTGCGCCACCTCGCCACGGTTGAGGCCAAACGGGACGAGGCCGGCATCATCGCGGCAGCCCGCACCCGGGGCTGGCCACTGGTGTTCCACCCGGCCGCGCTACTCGCGACCGTCAACGTGCCCCATCCCTCCGAGGTGGTCCGGGCCGCCGTCGGCACGCCCAGTGTCGCCGAGGCGGCGAGCCTGCTGGGCGCCGACGGTGCTGCGACTGACAGTGGCGAGCTGGTCGTGTCCAAGCGGGCGAGCGCGCATGCGACCGTGGCGGTGGCCCGCCATCGTCCCCGCGGCCGGCTGGCGATCGTCGGCCTCGGCCCCGGGGACCGGGATCTGCTCACCCCGTATGCCGCGCGCGAACTCGCCCGAGCCAGCGTGATCGTCGGCCTGGACCAGTACGTCGACTCCGTCGCCGACCTGATCCGACCGGGCACGCGGGTGCTGGCCAGCGGCCTGGGCTCGGAGGAGGCACGGGCCGCCGTGGCGGTCGAGACGGCCCGCGCCGGCCACGCGGTCGCTCTGATCGGCAGCGGGGATGCCGGGGTATATGCAATGGGCAGCCCCACCCTGGAGCGAGCCGACGGCTCCTTCGACGTGGTGGGGGTACCCGGGGTGACGGCGGCGCTGTCCGCCGCGGCACTGCTCGGTGCGCCGCTCGGCCACGACCACGCGATGATCAGTCTCTCAGATCTGCACACACCGTGGGATGTGATCGAACGTCGGGTCACCGCGGCGGCCGAAGCCGATCTCGTTGTCGCCTTCTACAATCCGCGGAGCCGGACCCGGACCTGGCAACTGCCGCGCGCACTGGAGCTGCTGGCCGCCCGCCGGCCGCCCTCGACCCCGGTCGGGATCGTCACCGAGGCATTCCGCCCCGGTCAACAGGTCAGCATCACCACCATCGCGGACCTGGCCGACGCCACGACCAGCGGTCTGGATCGTGTCGGCATGACCACGACGGTCGTGGTCGGCAGCACCCAGACCCGTGTCGTCGCGGGTCGCATCGTCACGCCGAGGGGCTACCGATGGAGCTGATCTACCGGGTTGATGCGCAGGGATGCGCGGGATGTGGTGCCTGCCTGGTCACCTGTCCCGAACACGCGGTGCGCCCTGGGCCGACGCGCCCCGGCGGTGGCCGGGCACCGGTCATCCTCACCGACTGCTGCACCGGCTGCGGGGAGTGTGCGGAGATCTGCCCGGTCGACGCGATCGACGCCGTGATTCTTTCGGGGGCACTGATCTACGCGGAGTCACCGGCGGTAAGACGATGAACCGGGTGGCGCATCCGATCGAACAGCGGTCATACGACATCCTGCGGACGCGCCTCGCCGCGACCGGCCTGGACACCGCGGCGTTGGCGCCGTGGACCCGCGCGGTCGTCGAACGGGTCGTCCATGCCAGCGCCGACATCGCCTACGCCACCGACCTGGTCTGCGACGAGGCGGCTCTGTGTGGCGCCGTCGACGCGTTGGCCGCTGGTGCACCGATCGTCGTCGACGTACGCATGACGGCCGCGGGAATCACCACCCGGAAGGTGGTGTGCCGACTCGGTGACGTCGATGCCACGGGTGCAGGCGGCACGGGCGACGCGGCCCGCGGCGGGCTGACCCGGTCCGCCGCAGCCGTCGGACTCGCCCTCGACGAGGTGGGGCCGGGTGCCGTGTGGGTGATCGGATGCGCGCCGACCGCCCTGGAACGCCTGCTGGCAGTGGCTGACATCGCCCGGCCCGCGCTGGTGATCGGCCTGCCCGTCGGTTTCGTCGGAGCGGTCGAGGCCAAGGACGCGTTGCGCGCCGCCGGTCTGCCGGCCATCTCGAACCGGTCGGAGAAGGGCGGGGCGGCAGTCGCCGCCGCGGCGTTGAACGCACTGTTGTATGAGGGGTTGCGGTCATGACGGATGGGGACTCGCGACCGGGCAAGTCGAAGCCGGCGCTGCTGATCGTCGGGCACGGGACGCGCAGCGCTGGCGGGGTGTCGCAGTTTCAGACCTTCGTCGACCTGGTCCGCACCCGGGCCGGCGGAACGCCGGTGGACGGCGGCTTCATCGAGCTGTCACGTCCGCCGGTGGCCGATGTGGTCGCCCGGTTCGTCGCCGCGGGGCAGCACCGGCTCGCGGTGGTGCCGCTGACCCTGGTGGCCGCCGGGCACGCCAAGGGTGACATCCCGGCTGCGCTCGCCCGCGAACGCGCCCGCCATCCCGGCCTTGACTACACCTACGGACGGCCGTTGGGCCCGCATCCGACGCTGCTGGCGGCGCTCGACGAGCGGATCGCGACGGTCTGCTCCCGCGCTGAACGCGCGGAGACAACCGTGCTGCTGGTCAGCCGCGGATCCACCGATCCCGATGCCAACGCCGAGGTCGCCAAGGTCGCCCGCCTGCTGTGGGAGGGACGCGGCTTCGCCGGCGTGGAACCTGCGTTCATCAGCCTGGCCGAACCGGGGGTCCCGGCCGGCCTCGACCGCTGCGCCCGTCTCGGCGCGTCCCGGATCGTGGTGGCGCCGTACTTCCTGTTCACCGGCGTGCTCCCGGACCGTGTGATCGCCCAGGCCCGCGGCTGGGCTGCGCGCAATCCCACCGTCGACCTGCGCTGCGCGGGCCTGCTCGGTGACCACGACGGCCTGGTCGACCTGGTGCTCGAACGCTTTCACGAGGCACTCGACGGCGACATCCGGATGAACTGCGACACCTGCCTGTACCGGGTGGCGCTGCCCGGTTTCGAACATCGGGTCGGCGCGCCGCAGACCCCGCACGACCACCCCGACGACCCCACACACCCGCATGGTCACCATCAGCACCATGGTCACGGCCATCACCCGCACCCGGCGCCCATCACATGAGAACGAGCTGGGACGGGCTGATCGCCACCAGGAACGGGTCGGTAACGGTCAGGGTCGCCTCGCCGTGCACGGTCACGGTCTCGACGTATTCGCCGTCGCGGAGCCTCAGCGTGGTGATCGAGGGCTTGTCTGCGTCGACGATCCAGTAGTGGCCGACACCGAGACGGGCATAGACGTCGCGTTTGAGCAGCCGGTCGATGCCCACGCTGCTGGGGGAGAGCACCTCGATGACCAGCAGCGGCACAGCCAGGTAACGCTCCCCGCGGACCAGATCCGCCCGGGCGACCACGCACACATCCGGCTGAACACTGGTCCGTTGCCCCCTGCGCACATCCGGAGTGGGTGCGAAAACCACCCGATCGTCGGGACAGGCACTCCGAAGCGCAACCGCAAGTTCCAGGCACGCACGCTGGTGTTCCCAACGGGGAGCGGGACTCACCAGCAGCACCCCGTCGACCAGCTCGTACCGCCGCCCGTCATCGGGCAACTCCGCCAGATCATCGACAGTGAACCCATCCGCACGGATCGGAAGATCCTCGTACGCGACCGCCATAACCGCCATGATGGGCTCCTCTCAGCCATGACGCCAGACTGATCGTCCCGCGCTGCCTGCAGGCACTGCTGTCATATCCAGCTAACGTATTTCGCATGACACGCACGATCACACTCCGGTTGTCGGACGAGGCGTACAAGACGGTCAAGCGTTACGCCGAGGCCGAGCACACCTCGATGAACACCTGGGTCGAGGGCGTGCTGGACGCCGAGGACATGCGTCGGCGCTGCGCCGCGCACGGGGCCTGGATGGAGGCCAACCCGGCGGTGGCCAGCGCGGCTCTCACCTTCGGTGAGGCCAACCAGCGGGTTCTCGCCGCGGCGGGGCTGCCCAATCTCGCCGACGGCACCGTCGGATACGGGTCGACGTCCAGACGCTGACCGACGTCAACACCATGCTTTTCAAGATCTTGGCCACTCCCGACCGCTGACCCACGGGCAACGACCCTCAAGAGCGACCGGCAACAGGGATCCGGCATCGGCGAAGGTACGGCAGGCCGTCCTCGTCGAATCTCACATTCGGTCGTCAGGGCAGGACGAGCTGGGACGGGCTGACGGTCAGCGGGAACGGGTCGGTAACGGTCAGGGTCGCCTCGCCGTACACGGTCACGGTCTCGACATAGTCGCTGTCGGCGAGCCTCAGGGTGGTGATCGAGGGCTTGTCTGCGTCGACGATCCAGTAGTGGCCGACACCGAGACGGGCATAGACGTCGCGTTTGAGCAGTCGGTCGACGCCCACGCTGCTGGGGGAGAGCACCTCGACGACCAGCAGCGGCACAGCCAGGTAACGCTCCCCGCGGACCAGATCCGCCCGGGCGACCACGCACACATCCGGCTGAACACTGGTCCGTTGCCCCCTGCGCACATCCGGGCTCGAGCCGAACACGTAAAGCTCGGGCGGACACGCTGCACGCAGCAACGCGGTCAGCTCATCGCATCCGACCTGGTGTTCCCAGCGGGGCGCGGGGCTCACCAGCAGCACCCCGTCGACCAGCTCGTACCGCCGCCCGTCATCGGGCAACTCCGCCAGATCATCGACAGTGAACCCATCCGCACGGATCGGAAGATCCTCGTACGCGACCGCCATAACCGCCATGATGGGCTCCTCTCAGCCATGACGCCAGACTGATCCTCCCACACGCTGCGCACCAGACTTGACCACGCGCTGTGGAAAACACGAAGTTATCCACATCCTCTGTGCCCGTCCCCGCCGGATGGCCCCATGGATCCGAAGGGCCGCACACAATTGCAACCGACAGCAAAAGGATCGAATTGATCGCGAGCGGAATTCACGGGAACGAAACCGAATTCGGTGCCGGCAGTCGTTTCCGTTAACGACCGACTGGGCACCCGTTCGAAAAGCGATACGTCAGGGGAAGGACGAGCGATATGGTGGAAAGGAGAATGAGGGAAGGGAAGGTCGGCGGTGGGTGACCCCGGAATGATTCATGCTCATGGGGCGGATGGCCACGCGACGGATGGCCATGCAGGTCATACGCACGGCGTGACAGTGGACGCCGACCAACGCTGGTTGACGATCGCTCTTGGTCTCATCGGCGTCTACCTCGTCGGCGAGGTTGTCGTCGGCCTGCTCGCGCACTCGCTGGCGCTACTGTCGGATGCAGCCCATATGCTCACCGACGCGGCGTCGATCGTGCTGGCACTGGCGGCGCTGCGGATAGCGGCCCGGCCCGCCGGCGGCCCCTACACGTTCGGTCTGCGTCGGGTGGAGATTCTCTCCGCTGCGGCCAACGGTCTCACACTGCTCCTGCTCGCCGGCTGGCTCGGTTACGAGGCGGTCGCACGGCTGCTGTCACCGGGTCCGGTGGCCGGTGGGCTCGTCCTGAGCACCGCGCTGGTCGGTGTGGCCGTCAACATTGCCGCAACCGCGGCGATCAGCCGGGCCAACCGGGCAAGCCTGAACGTCGAAGGCACCTTCCAGCACATCCTCACCGATCTCTATGCGTTCGTCGCGACCGTGATAGCGGGCGTGATCATAATCATCACCGGATGGAACCGGGCCGACTCCATCGCCTCGGTCGTCGTCGTCATCCTCATGGTGAAAGCCGGTGTCGGCCTGCTGCGCGCCTCCGGACGGATCTTCCTCGAGGCCGCGCCGGACGGGCTCGACCCGGACGGCATCGGTGCCGCGATGGCCCGCCGGCCCGGTGTCAGCGAAGTCCACGACCTGCACATCTGGCAGATCACCTCCAGCGAACCCGCGCTGTCCGCGCACGTCCTGGTGCACCCCGACGCCGACTGCCACGCCGTCCGCCGCGACCTGGACACCTGGCTGCGCGATGATCATCACATCGATCACACCACCCTCCAGGTCGACCACCTGCTCACCGACACCCAGCGCGCACCCGGACAACCCGACCCACACTGCGTCACTCCGCACGGTAGGACGCACTACGCCTACGCCCCCCGGCCGACCTGACCGCGCCAGGTAGTCAGTCATGCTGGCTACTGCCGTTGTCGCGCAGGTAGGGAGGGTGCGCATGGTCGGCGAGCCGACCGATCCCGATGTCGATCTGCACATCCCCGCGCAGCGCCGGCCCGCGGCCCCTGCGCCGCTTCTAGCGGTGATCGCTGTCGGTGGTGCGCTGGGGGCGTGCACCCGTTACGGCGTGATGCTGCGCTGGCCCACCCCGCCCGGCGCGTTCCCGTGGGCCATGCTGGCGGTGAATACCGCCGGCTGCGCGTTGATCGGCGTGCTGATGGTAATGATCACCGAGGTACGTACGGCGCATCCGCTGGTACGGCCGTTCGTCGGCACCGGCGTCCTGGGCGGGTTCACGACGTTCTCCACGTATGCGGTCGACGCCGAACGGCTGGTGAACGGCGGACACGCTGGTACGGCGTTGACGTATCTTGCGCTGACCATGGTGAGCGCCCTCGGCGCGGTCTGGGCCTCGGTCGAGGTCATCCGTTGTGTCATCCGTTATGTCGGCCGCAAGGTGGGCCGGTGAGCTGGTGAGCTGGTGAGCTGGTGAGCTGGTTGCTGGTGATCCTGGGTGCGATGGTCGGCGCGCCGGTGCGGTACCTGACCGACCGGGCGGTGCAGACCCGCCACGACACGGTGTTCCCGTGGGGGACGTTCACCGTGAACGTGATCGCCAGTGGTGTCCTCGGTGTGGTCACCGGGGCGGTGAGCGCGGGGGCGGCGTCATCCCGGGTGGCACTGCTGGTCGGTACCGGGCTGTGTGGGGCGTTGAGCACCTACTCGACGTTCTCCTACGAGACCGTGCGGCTCGCGCAGGACGGTGCCCGGCTGCTCGCCGTGGCGAACGTTGTGTTCAGCGTGCTGGCCGCCGTCGGCGCCGCCGTCATCGGGATCACGCTCGCCCGTGCGGCGTGGCACTGAGCCAGCCACCGGATCGGCTCCAGTGTCATGAGAGTTACGGGAACACGGACGGTCCGGTGTGAGCAGCGGGGAACGCGACGCGCGGACCGCGCGCCTTGCTGGTGGCAGCTGGGTCAGGCGCCACGTAGCGTAACTGCGTGCCAGGGTCGCTCGGTTGTGGGCGGCGCGGTTGTCTGACCCAGCGGCACGCATGCTCCACAGCCCGGCCACGTAGCAGGCGAAGGCGTTGAGGTCGTCGTCGGTGGCGCCAGCCCAGCAGGTCAGCCTGGACGCCCACTGCTCGGCCTGCTGCGGGGAGTGTCCGGCGCCGATGAGACGGATGACCATGAATGCGGCATCTACCCAGCCGGCGCCTTGTGCCGGCCAGCCCCAGTCGACCACCCAGACCCGGTCCTTTCTGACCATGAACTGGTGGGCATGCAGGTCAGTGTGGATCAGTCGGTCCCCTGCAACGGCGTCGACTACGGTGCTCGCGTGGACGGCTGCCGTGGCTACGTCCCAGCCGGGGAAAGCGCTCGCTGGCCGCGCCGTCAAGTCCGCCCACCAATCCGTGTTGCGCCATCGCTCGGAAAGCGAGCGCAGGCCCTCGCCGGCCCGGCGGGCGATGTCGTCGACGACATCGCCGATGCGGGGTAGGTCGGGGGAGTCAGACGCGAGGTCCGCCGGGCGGCCGGTCGCGTGCTCGAAGCCGACAAGCAGCCAGTCATCGACCTGGCATGCGAACTGCGGACTCGGCGCGATGCCTGCGGCGAGGTGCCCGAACGTGTGCTCGTTGCGGAGCCAGCGTGCCCGCCGGCCGTCGCCGTGGACGGCTTTGACGAACAGCCGCTGCTCACCCGCATCCACGACTGCGGCGAGGTCGCAGCCGTCCCCTACGTCCACCGTGTCGGCGGACATGATGGGTCCGGTCTGTGCCTCGACCGCGTCGCGGGCCTGTGCCGGCAGGTCATTCCACTTCATAGGAAAGGTCGACTCCATTACGTGGGGATACGGCTGTCCTTGTTCTCGTCGCCGTCCTTGCCGCTTGCCGAGCAGCTGTCAGGGTCGCACTTGGCGCTCGTCTGCCACAGCTCGTGGTCGACGAGATATCCGGCCTGTTGGATCATCGCAATCGTAGGTGCGCGCCTTGCCGTGGTCGTGCTGCTGACCGTCGACCGGCCGGTTGCTGTGCACCTGCGGGGCGCACCCCTGCGGCTTGCCCTGACCGGAACCCTTGATCACACCGAAGCCCTGAACGCGACCGAATCCGCGCACCCACAAGAGCGGGCGCCATGGAGCAGGTAGGCATCATCGGGGTAGCGGTACAACGGGATGGGGCCGGTGACGTCGGCATGTAGCTCGGCGGGTGGACCGGCAGGATTGATCAGCGCTGATACGACCACGTTGGGGTCGATGACCACGCGCAGCCGGGACACGAGTTAGCTGGCACGGCGCAGGGACTCGGCACGCATTGCCGCGATCTCATTCACGGCGATTTCCATCGCCTCGTCGTCGGTGAGGTCCGGAACGCCGTGGACGCTTTGCCAGACCGCCACATCCGCCAGGATGGCGGTCAAGGTGTCCTGCGCAGGTGGCAATGCATCAGTTCGGACTGCATCAGCGCGGGGCGGTTGCTGGCCGGTGTCCTCTACCAACGCCGTATCCCCCTTTGGTGCACACGGTGACTCAGGCCGAGGCCGCGAGGCGCAGCCGGTCGCGGCGGCGGGCGAGCAGCCGGTCGGCGAGCGCGTCCGCGAGCTCGATGTCGTCCAGGGACACCCGGGTACGGTCCGCCACCTCGAGGATGGCCGCGAGTAGTTCGGCCGACAGGCGGGTGCGGTCGGCCACCCGGGCGACGCTCGGGGGCAGACCGGCAGGCCGGTTCGCCCGGAAGGCGTCGACGCCCGGGTTGCAGGGGTGCTGCTGGTGGCTCGAGTGCTGCTTCTGGCTGGAGCGGTGGGGCCGGTTGCGCAGGTCCATGAACCCAGTGACGGGCCTGAGGGATCTGGAATCAACTCTTGACATCGCCTGCCGCAGGCGGGTGCGTCTCTCCCCACAGGAGATCCACAGGCTATCGGGAGATACGCACCGCACTGTCGACAGGGTTATCCACAATGTGAGGCCACTGTGATTCTTCTCACGATCCACCAGGGTGCCGGGATGGCAGGCCCGGCCGGTCCCAGGGAGAGATCGTCCGGCTGTGTCCGACCGGTTCTGTCGACGCCCAGACCCGGCGCCAGTGGGCTGTGCGCGCGGACCGGGGAGGCGGAGCGCCGGCGGGCGCCGCACGCAGCGATTCCCACCACGAGGTCGTGTCCTCGGCCAGCAGCCGGGAGACCTCGGCGAAGATCCTGCCGGTGAAGGTGCGGAGGTCCTCGGTTGCCGGATCGGTTATCGGGTACATCGGCCGACCGAAGCGTACCGATACCCCCGGCCTGCCCGGGCGGGTCCAGCCACGGCCACGCGGCATCGCGGCGAAGCTGCCGCGAATCGCGACCGGTACCACCGGAACCCCACAGGTGATCGCCAGATGGGCCGCACCGAACCGGAAGCGGGCGAGCTGGCCGTCCTTTGACCTGGTCCCCTCCGGGAAGATCACCAGATTCCAGCCGTCCGCGAGCAGGTCCGCGGGCGCTGTCGAGGCGGCGCCCCCGCGGCGCTCGATCGGCACGGTCGCGAACAGGAAAGCCGTACCCAGGCCCCGCCACCAACTGCCGAAGAAGTAGTCGGCGGCCGCGGCCACCGCCGTGTGGTCCCGCAGCTTCCTCGGCAGCGTGCACAACAGCAGCGGAGCGTCCAGATGGCTTGAGTGGTTCGAGACGAAGACCGCGGGGGTCCGCAGCTCGTCCAGGGCCTCCAGTCCTGTCACCGACAGCGATAGATTCGCGTCCAGGAGTGGTCTCATCCCGACCTCAAGGGCCGCGACGCGGGCCGCCCGCATCGCCGGCGTGCGTGCCCACGCCGTCGGGAACTCCCTGGCCACCGCAGGCGGCTGATAAGGCTCGGCGGAGCGCGGTACCGGCGGCCGGGCCCCCCAGCGCCAGCCACGGGCCACCTCGCGCAGACCAGCCCCGGCCGGGGTGGACGCCATCACCGCACGTCCGCGATGACGTGCGGCGGGGAATGCAGATAGGTCATGGATGGATCGCGGCCCACCGTGCCCGACACCATCTCCAAGGCGTCGGCCAGGGTGGACGCGGCCCGGAAACCCATCCGCGCGCAGGCGGCCCGGTCACCGCCGACCCACACGACATCCTCCAGGTGGTCCATGGCGTGCGCACCCCAGTACCACATGTAAAACGGATGCACGCCGTGGTAAGCGTGCGATGTGCGGTACAGGTGGGTATACCAGGGGTCGGTCGCGTACTGCTTCTCGAAGGCGGCCTCAATGGTCGCCGGGTCGGTGGACTCGGCGAGAACCTCCTCGAAGAAGTCCACATACGACGGATGGTGCAGCTGGGAGAACTCCGGCGTCACCGGATGGTAGAGAATCATCGCTCCGCCGCGCCGGACCAGCGGCTGCCCCCGGTACATGTTGAAGAAGTAACCGAGCCCGAGGCACATCGCGAGGATCGGGTTCATCACCGAGTTCACGTTGTACGGCCCCAGATAGGGCAGGCCCACGACCAGCACGTCGCTCTGCCCGTTGACCTCGACGAGCTGCTGGCGGTGCACATTCGCGATCGTCTTGGCGTGCACGGCTTCGGTCTCGCCCGCGTGCACGCCGGTCACCCCGTAGTCGGCCACGAGATCGTGGAAGAGCTTGCGGCGGGACCGCACCGGCATGGCCGCGAGCCCCCGCGACATCCCGAACGCCATCGCCTGGTCGCGTACGGACCATTCCCATTCCCGCTTCATCAGAAAGCCGTAACGGGACGGGAACGACGCGTTGTTCACGGTCGTCTCCACCGTGAAGATCTTCAGGTGGTCGGCCAGCAGCCGACCCATCCGCCACGCCGAGGAATGCATGGCCGAGCGGGTGTGGTCCATGAACGAACGCGAGTGCACCATTGTATGACTGTTGTGATGGTGGCGCAGGCTGTTGTAGGACGCGAGCCCGATCGGCACCGACTTGTGGCCACCGTCCATCGCCACCATGTTGATATTGACGTAGACCAGCAGGTCGGACTCGGCGGCCCGCCGGTTGATCTCGACGTCCTCGCCGTTCTCGGTCAGGCCGATGTGGGTCAGGTTATCCCTGTCCTCGGCGTCGTGGTTGTAGAGATTGTCCGGCCAGAACGAGCGGAACACCCGCTCCCCGACGGCCCGTTCGATCTCGGCGGCGGTCATCCGGCGATGCAGCGCGTTCGCCACGATGAGTACCACGTCGTCCACGCCGACCTGCGCCGCGATCGTCAGCACCTGCTCGATCACCCGCTGGCGGATGTCGGGCCGGCGCATCGGCGGCAGCGGGAGCGACAGGTCGTCGAAGGCGATCGTCAGACGCATCCCCGGCCGAAGCAACGCCCGCAGCGGCTCGCTGTTCTCGGGCTCGGCCAACGCCCGGCTGATCGCCGCGTCCACATCAGCCAGCTCCGGCAGCGACTCCGGCGGGTAAAGCACCCGGGTGCCGAGCGGGAAGCGTTCCAGCCCGAACCCCTCACCCTGGTGTACGAGAAGCGGAGGAGTCCGCTCATCGACCTCGAGCACGAACCCCGGTCTCACCTGTGCGATCCCCTAACACGCGGTTGCGGCCGGGCGACACTGCCGTCGCCAGCCGCCATCCAGTGAACGTCGTAGTGAACGTCCCAGTGAACAGATCTCACCCTTGCCCCATCA